>JAFYBD010000268.1 GCA_017540385.1 Lentisphaeria bacterium | reverse complement strand
GCTTGCCGTCCTTGGTGCCCTGCAGGAGGCAGCCGATGCAGGTCTTGCCCTTCGTGAGCGGGCCGAGGGAGGCCGGGTCGGGCAGGAGCGCCTTCAGGAACTGGAGCGGGATGATCTCGTGTCCCTCGTACATGACGGGGTCGATGCGGGTCATGCCGACGTCCTGGAGGACATCCAGGTGCTTGATGTAGTTGTCGGAGAAGGTCATCCAGAAGCGCGCCTCCTTGAGTCCGTAGGGCTTCAGGTACGGGGCGAGCGATTCGAGTTCCTCATGCCAGAGCAGGTAGATCTTCTTCGGACCGATCCCGGCGGGGAAGTCGTACATCTTGGAGAACTCGAGCGGCTCGGTCTCGACGAACTGCCCGTCCTTGAAGTATTTGCCCTTCGCGGTGACTTCGCGGATGTTGATTTCGGGGTTGAAATTGGTGGCGAACGCCTGGCCGTTGTCGCCGGCGTTGCAGTCGATGATGTCGAGCGTGTCGATGGTGTCGAAATACTGCGTTTCCCACGCGGTGTAGACGTTGGTCACGCCGGGGTCGAATCCGCTGCCGAGGAGCGCGGTGATGCCTTTCTCGCGGAAGCGGTCGCGGTACGCCCACTGCCAGCTGTATTCGAAGTGCGCGACGTCCGGCGGCTCGTAGTTGGCGGCGTCGACGTAATCGACTCCGGTTTCGAGGCAGGCATCCATGATGTGGAGGTCCTGGTAGGGCAGCGCGAGGTTCAGGACCACATCGGGGCGGAACGAGCGGATGAGCTCGACGAGCTGCGGGACGTTGTCGGCGTCGACCTGAGCGGTCTGGACGGGACGTTTGAGGGCCGCTGCGAGCTTCTTGCATTTGGACTCGGTTCTGCTGGCGATCATGACGTCGGAGAAGACGTCGTGGGCCTGGACGCATTTGTGCGCGGCGACGGTCGCGACGCCGCCGGCTCCGATGATCAGGACTCTGGACATGGTGTGGGCCTCCTTATGTAAGGGTTCGGATGGTTAACGTTCGAAGTAGGTATAGCCGCGGATGCCGTCCTCGAAAGCGCCGGTGATGGTCTTCCGCTGGGCGGGTGTGATCATCTTCTTGCGGACGGCCTTTTCGGCGACGCTGCGGAAGAAATTGATGAGCTCCTTGGCGTCGTATTCCACGTAGGACAGCACGTCGCCGACGGAGTCGCCCTCGATCTCCTTGTCGATGTCGAAGTGGCCGTCCGGGGAGATCGTGATGCTGACGACGTTGGTGTCCCCGAGCAGGTTGTGCAGGTCGCCGAGGGTCTCCTGATACGCCCCGACCAGGAAGACGCCGAGGTAATATTCCTCGTCCGGCTTCAGTTCGTGCAGCGGGAGCGTGTGGAGCTCGTCGTGGAGGTCGACGAACTTGTCGACCTTGCCGTCGCAGTCGCAGGTGATGTCGGAGAGGATGGCGTTGCGCGTGGGGCGTTCGGTCAGGCGGTGGATTGGGACGATGGGGAAGACCTGCTGGATGGCCCAGGAGTCGGGGAGCGACTGGAAGACGCTGAAATTGGCGTAGTAGATGTCGGCGAGCGCGGCGTCGAGGTCCTCGAATTCGTCCGGGATGTAGTTCAGCTTCTGCACCTCCTTGTTCGCGACGGCCATGATGTGCCAGAACGCGGACTCCACGATGGCGCGTTCGCGCAGCGAGATGCGTCCGTTCTTGAAGAGCAGCCGCAGTTCGTCGCGGTCGTAGATGGCGTCGTGGAAGAACTCCTGCAGGTTTTTCTGGTTGATGTTCGACAGGATGTTCATCAGGTCCTTCGTGAGGTCGTGGGCGTTCTCCGGCAGTTTGTCGGGGATCTTCACGGGGTCGAACCTGGCGACGTCGAGGATGTTGAAGAGCAGGATGGAGGAATACGCCACGGTGGCGCGGCCGGACTCGGTGATGATGTCCGGGTGGGGGATCGCGGCTTCGGAGAGCAGTTCGCCGACGGTCTCGATGATGTCCACGCAGTATTCGTCGAGGGTGTAGTTTCTGCTGTGCTGGTAATTGGTATGGGAGCCGTCGTAGTCGACCGCGAGTCCACCGCCGAGGTCGAGGTAGCCCATCGGGGCGCCTTCCTGCACGAGGCCGGTGTAGACGCGGCTGGCCTCCTGGACGCCTGCGCGCACGTCGCGGATGTTCGGGATCTGGGAGCCGATGTGGTAATGGAGCAGGCGGAGACAGTCGAGCATGTTCTCGTCCTTCAGGTGGTCGACGAGCTCCATGAGCTGGGCGGAGTTCAGACCGAAGACGCTCCGGTCGCCGCCGGATTCGGTCCATTTGCCGCCCGCGCGGGTGGAGAGTTTCATGCGGACGCCGATCTTCGGCTTCACGCCGAGCGCGCGGCTGCGTTCGATGATCACGTCCAGCTCGCTGGGCATCTCGATCACGAGGATGCACTGGAATCCGAGCATGGAGGCGTAGAGCGCGAGGTCGATGAATTCCTCGTCCTTGTAGCCGTTGCAGACCACGCAGGCCTCCGGGTCGTGGAGCGTGCCGAGCGCGGCGATGAGTTCCGCCTTGCTGCCTGCTTCGAGACCGTGATGGAATTCCTTTCCGAAGCGCGAGATGTCCTCGACGACCTGCTGCTGCTGATTGACCTTGATCGGGAAGACGCCCTTGTACTGGCCCTTGTATTTCGTCTGGGCGATGGCCTTGCGGAAGCTCGCGTGCAGCTGTTTGATGCGGGAGTCCAGGATGTTGCTCACGCGGATCAGCACGGGCATGTTCATGCCGCGTTCGAGGATGCCGTGCACGATGTCCGGCAGGCTGACCGTCGGCGCGTCCTTGTCCGGGCTGGGCGAGATCGTGAGTTCGCCCTTGTCGTTCACGTGGAAGTACCCGGCGCCCCAGTCGTTGATGCCGTAGAGCATGGCGGAGTCGTCCGCCGACCAGTGTTCGAATTTGTTTTTCTTGACGTTCATTCCCGTTCCTGCGATCCCCGGCGCGAGCCGGACAAGTAGTGAATAATGACGTTCCCGGGCGGCTTCCCGTCCCCGGCGGTTACCGGACGTTCAGCCGGCCGCCAGCGGCGAGGATGGCGCGGTCTTCGTCCGACACGTTCAGGTTCAGTCTGATCTGGAATGTTTCGCCGCCGGATTTCTTCTTCACGGTGGCGGTGACGGCGGTCTGGCGGACGGCCTTGCGGAGGTCGTCGATCACGATGGAGTCCTCCGGGTCGATCCGGTCGTAGTCGGCGGGATCGGCGAACGTGAGCGGGAGGATGCCGAAGTTGATCATGTTCGCGCGGATGATGCGTTCGATGGCGATGGCGACGACGGCCTTCACGCCCAGGTACATCGGGCAGATGGCGGCGTGTTCGCGGCTGGAGCCCTGGCCGAAGCTGTCGCGGCCGACGATGACGGCCTGGCGGCCGGAGTCGCGGACGGCGGAGGCGCGTTCGGCGAACGTGGGTTTGCCGGGGACGTTGGTCTGCGCGAAGACGGCCTTGGCGTATTCGGGGATGTTGCTGCGGTATTTGAGGTACGCGCCGGCGGGCATGATGTCGTCGGTGGAGGTCTTGTCGCCGGTCTTGATGACGACCACGCCGTCGAGCTTCTCGGGCAGCGGCTTGCAGTTCGGCGGCGCGCCGATCGTGGGCTTGCGGATGATCTCGACGGACGCCGGATCGTCGGCGGGCGGCAGGATCATGGAGTCGTCGACCGCGAACGCCTTCGGCTCCTCGAAGACGGGGTAGTCGAACCCGAGTGCGAGCGGGGACGTGAATTCGCCGGTGAGGGCGGCCGCGCAGGCGGTCTCCGGGCTCACCAGATAGGACTGGTCGCCCTTGGTGCCGGACCGGCCGGGGAAGTTGCGGTTGAACGTGCGGACCGTGACGGTGCCGTTCGCGGGGCTCTGGCCCTGGCCGATGCAGGGGCCGCAGCCACATTCGAGGATGCGGGCTCCGGCGGCCACGATGTCGGCGAGCTTGCCGTCGGCGGCGAGCATGGTCAGGACCTGACGGCTGCCGGGGGCGATGTCGAGTGAGACGTTCGGATGGACCTTGCGGCCCTTGAGCATGCCGGCGACGATGGAGAGGTCGCGGTAGGAGCTGTTCGTGCAGGATCCGATGATGACCTGGTTGACCTTCATTCCGGCGAGTTCGGACACGGTCTTGATGTTGTCCGGGCTGGAGGGGCAGGCGGCCATGGGCTCAAGGTGCGAGAGGTTGATGTCGATCACGCGGTCGTATTCGGCGTCCGCGTCGGCGACGAGTTCGGTCCAGACCGAGCCGCGTCCCTGGGCCTCGAGGAAGGCCTTCGTGCGGTCGTCGGAGGGGAAGACGCTGGTGGTGACGCCGAGCTCGGCGCCCATGTTCGTGATGGTGGCGCGCTGGGGCACGGAGAGCGTGGCCACGCCGGGTCCGAAATACTCGACCATGCAGCCGACGTTGCCCTTGGTCGTGAGGATGCTCAGGACCTTCAGGATCACGTCCTTCGCCGCGACCCACGGCATGAGTTCGCCGGTCAGGCGCACGCCGACGATCTTCGGGTAGGCCAGACGGAACGGCTTGCCCGCCATGGCGAGTGCGACGTCCAGGCCGCCCGCGCCGATGGCCATCATGCCGATGCCACCGCCGGTGGGCGTGTGGGAGTCGGAGCCGAGCAGGGTCTTGCCGGGCACGCCGAAGCGTTCCAGGTGGACCTGATGGCAGATGCCGTTGCCGGGGCGGCTGAACCGGATCCCGTGGGCGGCCGCGACGGACTGCAGATACAGGTGGTCGTTCGGGTTTTCGGGGCCCATCTGGAGCATGTTGTGGTCCACGTAGGACACGGACAGCTCGGTTTTCACCTTGCCGGTCCCCATGGCCTCGAGTTCCAGATACGCCATCGTGCCCGTCGCGTCCTGCGTCAGCGTCTGGTCGATGCGGATCGCCGCGGGTTCGCCCGGGACGCCGCTGCCGGATACGAGGTGGTTCGCTAAAATCTTCTGAATGACCGTGCCTTTTGCCATTGCCGTCTAACTCCAATTTCAATGTAAAAAAAACGGGGACGCTCCTGTGTCGGGACGTCCCTGATCTCAAACCTCCGCCTCGCCGTGAACGGCGCGGAGGTCCGTACCGCGAGCGGTACCGGGGCTTACTCTTCGGGTTTGGTCTTCGGAAGAGCGCTGAGAACCTTCTGGCCTTCCTGCCAGCGGCCGTCCTGCTTGAGGATGTTGATGCGTTCGAAACGCTTCAGGACGTTTCTCTGTTTCCGGATGCGTCCGGCGGCTTTCAGACTGGGATGCTTGGACATTTCAAATCTCCATATATTCAGTTGTTGTTCGTGTATCGCAGAAAAAATAACTAAATACTATACCCCGATTTCCCGGAAATGCAAGCCGCAGAGCCATTTTTCTCGAAAAAAAAGATGCCGTCGCGCTCAATCCGGCAGATGTTTCGACAGGATCCCGGCAGCCAGCGCCACCAGCTCCGCGCAGGGACGTTTTTTGTAGTATGCGGGCGTACGCGCCTCGGAAACCGGCTGATCGCACTGTTTCGGGGCGAGACCGAGGAGTTCGCGGCAGATGATGGATCCGGTTTCCGCGCGGAATTCGTCGCAGAGCTCGCGGATGAATGTGTAGTGTTCGTCCTTCGCGGCCTTGTCCGCGCCTTCGCCGGGTCCGCGGATCAGGTCCGCCGCCATGGTCATCCCGGTCACGGCTCCGCAGACTTCGCGCTGACGCGCGATGCCGCCGCCGAATCCGGAGGCGAGTTTCATGGCGTCGTCGGGCGTGAGTCCGCAGCGGTCGCAGAACGCCCGCAGGACTGCCTGGGCACAATTTGCCCCGTTCGTGAAATACTCTTTTGCCTGTTCGGAACGATCCTTCATGGCATGCCTTTCGTTTGTGCGTGGAAATCGGGGCCGTGCTCAGTAAGGAGCCGGGACGGCCTCGAACTTCATGTCGTTGAAATTGTACAGCATCTTCGGCGTGCCGAAGTCCTCCGCCACGGCCAGCGCGTACAGTGCGCCGTTCTTGGCGTACACGATGCGGTTCCGCGGGGCGTCGTAATCCGCCCAGCGCCAGCCGGAACCGTCGACCTTCAGCCGCCGCGCCGGATTCACGATGCGGTGACGCTCCCAGTAACAGCCGAAGCCGTTTCCGGGATGGCCGCTTACGAAGAGCTTCTGCAGCGCCCAGCCGCACGCGAGGGGTTTCTCGTACACGATGGACTGCTCCGTCCGCATTTTCTCGACCCAGCCGTCCCGGATCAGCCGGTGGCAGTACACGCCGGGGCACTCCTCCCCGAAATCGGGCTGATACGGCGGCTGTTCGGCCACCTGCAGCAGCAGATCGCTCCGGGCCTGCAGCTGGAGCGACTTGTCCGGTGCGGGGGAGTTCAGCCACAGACTGTTGTTTCCGGTGAAGAGCCCGCCGCCGCTCCACGCCGTGCCGTTGAACCACAGATCGAGCGCTTTCAGGTAGGGCGCGCGGGAGACCGCCGTCCAGCTGGGGGCCGCGGCCTTGTCCGAACGTGCGAACTCCTCGAGTTTCTCCCTCTCGGCGAGACGGGTCTGCTTCATCTGGTCTTCGTACGCGCGGAGTTCGCCCATGACGGCCTCGGGGGAACGCTCCATGATCTCGTCGAACGCGTCCGGAACATCGCCGCGGAGTCCCCGGTCGAGCGCCTGCTGCGCCGCCGGTGCGGGACCGAATTTTCCGGCGCGGAGTTCCTCGGTGTATGCCCGGATCGTGTCTTCCCGTCGGAAATCCGCCGCGAAGTACACGAGCAGTTCGCCGTCGGGCGACAGGTCGCTGCGGTATTCGTAGATACGCCCCTTCAGCCACTGGCCCGGGGTGAACGTGTCATGTTCCAGATCCCAGCCGACAGTGCAGACCCGGTTCGACGGTCCCTTGCGGAAGACGACCGCCTTTGGCGCTTCCCGGGCCAGGATCGCGTGCAGCCGGGCGGGGACGTGTTCCGCCGGCCTGCGGTATTTCTGCGGAGCCGGCCTGCGGAACGGCCGTCTGCCATGTCTTGGGCGGTTCGGTTTCAATCTTGCATCTCCTTTTTTGGACGATCGGGATGTTTCAGGTAGTTACACCGGTTTTGAGGCGTCCAGCGCGTGCTTGCGGACGAAGATCTCGAAACGCTTGCTCATAAACGAGACCGCGAGGATCAGCGCCAGCGAGAGCAGGCAGTACAGCAGTGTGGCGAACGCGATCGGGAAGAACGATTCGTACGTGCGGCCGCGGATCCAGTCCACCATCTTCGTCAGGTCCCACACGCCGATGTAACCCACGACCGTGGTGAGTTCCAGCAGGCGGATGATCTCTTCGCGCATCGGTTTCGCGAGGAACGCCGCAGCCTGGGGCAGGATGATCCTGCGGAAGATCGTGAAGGGCCGCAGGCAGAGCGCCTTCGCCGCGTCCAGCTGGACGCCGCCGATGTGGTCCATCGCCAGAATGTAGAGCCGGCACGACGCCGCCATGAACCGCAGGATGAAGATCGTGAAGGCCGCCGCGAGCGGAGACCAGCCGAATCTGCGGAACACCACGTAGTACAGCCCCATCAGGAGGATCAGGACCGGGATGTTGTAGAAAATGCCGCTGACGGAGTCGCCTGCCAGCGAGTACAATCTGCGTTTGGATTTGCGGAGCATGCACAGCGGGATCCCCAGCAGGGAGCCGAAGACGATGGCCGAGGCCGTGATGAGCAGCGTGGTCTTGAACCCGCCGAGTATCTGGGTCATGTGGTCGTCCTTCCAGAGCGAGCGTTCCAGGCTGTACGACTGTTCTTTCAGGAAGAACTTGACCTGCGACCAGAAGTCCATCTCGACCTTGCTTTCGTTTGTCTTGTTCGGCACGATGGCCACGAGACCGCCGTTGTAATGCGGATCGGCGAAGACGATCTTGCCGGAGCCCGTGATTCCGGTGTTCAGCGAGGTCGCCCCGAAGTCCACCTTCCCCTCGGCGATGGCCTCGGGGAATTCTTTCTGCGTGAGCCGGACATATTCGATCAGGAAACCCATGGAGGCGGCGGAACGCTGCGCGATCTCCAGGTCGTAGCCCGCGAGCTTCTCGTTCTGGATGTAGCAGAACGGGGGCCGGTCGGTGCAGATGCCCATCCTGAGCACGCCGTTCGGGGCGTCCTGCATCATCTCGGGCAGTTCCGCCTGGACGTTCGCGGGCGAGATCCACTTGTTCTGGATCTGTTTCAGCGAGCCGTTCTTCCGCATGGCGCGGATCTGGCGCGAGAAGGCTTCGCAGAGGGGCTTGTGCGTGGAGGGAAAGACGAACGCGTAGTCGATGCGGCTGATGAATTCCGGGATCATGGAAAACTCGGGATGAAGCGGCAGGAACTCTTTCGCGTGCGGTTCGTTGGCGACGAACGCGTCGATCTTCCCGGCATTCAGCAGGAACAGCAGGTCGCGTTCCTGGTTTGCGTAGAACGGGATGGCGTCCGGCAGCTTCTCGTCGACCTCGGACGCGGCGAACGTGAACGGCATCACGCCGACCTGTTTGCCGTTGAGCTGGGACAGCTTCGTGATGCCGAAGACGTACTGGTCGTGCGGGACGCACGTGACCAGCGCGGCCCCGCCCTCGTAGTAGGAGTCGGAGAGATCGATGTCCTCGGCCCCGACGCTGTTCGCGGACAGCATGCCGCCGACGACGTCGACCTGGCCGGAACGGACCAGGTCCATCAGGATTTCGCGCCGGGCCGGGATGATCTGGAGTTCCATGCCGAATTCGTCCGCGGCGCGGCGGATGAGTTCGATCTCCAGGCCAAGCAGGGTTCCGTCCGGCCTCATGAAGCACAGCGGCGAAACCCCCGGCGTGGTGGCGTAACGCAGCACGCCGTTTACTTTCGGCACGTCGTCGCGTTCGTAAAAGGTCGCGAACTCCTGTTTTTCAGGCGAAGCGGAGCACCATTTCGCGGCTAGCTCCTCGAGTTCGCCGGACTGCTTCAGTTCCGTGATCACGCGGTTGAACCCGCGGTACAGCGGCGAACCGTGCGCCATCGCGAACGCGTAGGATTCGCGCTTCAAGATGGACGCGATCTGAATCTCCGGGAACATGGCGATGCACGAACGCGCCAGAGGTTCTTCCATCAGGATGGAGTCGATCTTGCCGGAGACCAGCAGCGAACAGGCAGAATCCCGGCTGTCGGCCAGGAGAAAACGCGTGTTCGGGATCAGTTCGCGGCTGTAGTTCGCGTAAACGGAACCGGAGATGACGGCGCTGTAGGAGCCCGCGAGTTCCTGCAGGCTCTTCTCGCCCTGCTTGTCCTTCGGGGGCGAGTACAGGTTTTTCCGGGTCATGATCCCGGCGGGGCAGTCGATGTATTCCTCCGAGAGGAGCAGCCCCTTGCTGCTGCCCCTGTCGACGTCCATCGTGGCGACGGCCAGGTCGACCGAACCGGTCTCCACTGCGGCGAAAAGGTCGTGATACGGCATCACGCGGACGTCGACCGTCATGTTCAACGCCAGGGAGAGCCGCCGAATGAGCTCGACGTCGAACCCGGACGGTTCCCCGCTGGAGTCGATGAAGTTCATCGGGGCGTTGGCGGACTCGGTGCCCACGACGAGCTTGCCGGTGGGGTTCGCCGGCAGGGGCAGGACGGGCATTTCAGGGTCGGTCGATTTGATCCACCGGGCGTACATCTCGTCGTAGAGCCCGTTGGAAAAATAATCGCGCAGGAAGGCGTTCACGGCGCGCAGGAGATCGTTCTTGCCCGGTGCGACGGCGATCGCCACGTGCCCTTCGCCGTAATTGTCCTGCATCAGCACGAAAACATCCCGGGTGCGCTGTGCGTAGTCCAGCGTGGGGCGGTCGAACGCGATGGCGTCGATCTGTCCGATCTCCAGGGATGGAAATGCCTCGGAGATATTCTCGAATTCGCGGAACTTCGCGTTGGGAAACTTCTTCTTCGCCTCGTCGTAGGAGGTCGTGTCGCGGACGCATCCGATGGTGTACATCGCGTTGTTGAAGTCGGACGGCACCGACACTTTCCGGATGGTCTTTTCTTCCTTTTTCCCGCAGCAGCACAGGATGGCAGCCGTCAGGATGCAGAACAGAATGACCGCCGGACGGCAGATGGTATGGAAGCGGCGCCCGGGCGCCGTCTGCTCGATGTGATGTTTCATGGCTCCTCTGAATCCCGATCCGGTCCCGGATCATCATTTTATGGTTTTGCCGTACCGCCGGAAATAAAACACCCTTTTCGGCTGGCTTTCAGTGTACAGTTGAATATTTCCATAAACAATTTAGCACCGTTTCCTGGTTTTACAAACTTTATTGCTAGTAAAAATGCACCTTTTTTCCACAGGTTTCCATTTCCGTCGCGCCATTTTTCGCCGTGCCGCGGCAGAAAAGCGGAAAAACGGTTTGATTCCCGGCCCTACGCGTGCTATATTATCCTAGATTGATTCGTTACACGGAATACCGCTATGTTTATCCTCAACTGGTACGTCACTAAAAACTTTCTCGCGAC
The DNA here is from genome assembly GCA_017540385.1 of Lentisphaeria bacterium. Taxonomy (GTDB): domain Bacteria; phylum Verrucomicrobiota; class Lentisphaeria; order Victivallales; family UBA1829; genus UBA1732. Next base: position 3,762 of record JAFYBD010000268.1, on the reverse strand, counting down.
CTTCGCCATGTCGATCGTGGTCCTCACGTTCGCCATGACGGGCGCGAACCTGATGAAAGTCATCGAGTACATCAGCCAGGGCATCTCGCCCCTGATCGCGGGCAAATTCCTGCTGCTCGCGCTCCCGATGGCCATGGCCTTCTCCATCCCCTGGGCGTCGCTCGTCTCCATCATGCTCGTCTTCGGCCGCATGTCCGCGGACAACGAGATCACGGCCATGCGCGCCTGCGGCATCTCCATCCTCCAGATCATCTCCCCGATCATCGTTTCCTCCTTCATCCTCACCTGCGTCTGCCTCTGGCTTCAGCTCCAGGTCGGTCCTCCGGCCCTCGGCGAGGCGCGCGACCTGGTGAAGAGCGCCGCGGCGAGTTCGCCCCTGTCCTTCTTCACCCCGGGCATCCCGGTCCAGATGGGCAACCTCACGTTCTACATTGATTCAAAGGACACCGTCGACGGCGTGGACATGATTTACGGCGTGCAGATCTATGTCCCGGATTCCGACGGCACGACCAAGCAGGACATCCTGGCCTCCCATGGCTCGCTTTCGGTCGATCCGGCCACGCAGGTCCTCACGGTCATGCTGTACGACGCGCTGGTCGAGAGCGTGGAGGGGTCCGGCAAGGACCGCCGCAAGGAGCACTCCTACAGCGAATCCGTCGAGCTGCACGTGCCGTTCGGCGACAATTACAACCGCAAGGACGTTTCCATCCGCGACAAATACCTCTCCTACAAGGGGCTTTTCGCCCGTCTGGCGATCTACATGAAACGCGGCAAGGACGCCGCCGGCGTCGACGCGACCGCGATCAACGTGGAGATCAACCAGCGCATCGCCCTGGCGCTCGCACCGATCGCGTTCATGATGCTCGGCATGCCGCTCGCCATCCGCACCAGCCGCAGGGAGACCTCCATCGGCCTGTGTCTGAGCGTGGCCCTCGGCGCGCTTTACTACGGCGGCGTGCTCGTGTCCGATGCGCTCCGTTACAATCCCCAGTTTTACCCTCAATACGTTGTCTGGATCCCGCCATTGCTGTTCCAGCTCTTCGGCGTGGTCTACCTCACGAAAATAGCAAGGAAATGATTCTATGAAATCCCCTGAAATGTATCTCGCATGCGTCTCCTGCGGCAAGACCTACGATCCCTGGGACCTCCGCTACAAATGCGACTGCGGCGGCATCCTCGACGTGAAGCGCGACCTTTCGAAGATCGACGGCGAAGAACTCCGCAAGCTCTGGGACGCCCGCTGGGGCCTGAAGCGCGGCGTGGAATCGTCCGGCGTGTGGCGTTACCGCGAGCTCATCCTCTCCGTCCCGGACGAAATGATCGTCACGCGTCAGGAGGGCAATACCCGCCTGTATCCCGCAGGGTCCGCCGGTAAATGGGCCGGTCTCTCCGACCTCTGGTTCAAGCACGAGGGCGAGAACCCCACCGGCAGCTTCAAGGACCGCGGCATGACCTGCGGCGCCAGCGCCGCCCGCAGACTCGGCGCGAAGAGCGTCGCCTGCGCCAGCACCGGCAACACCAGCGCCAGCATGGCGTCCTACGCCGCCGTCGCCGGCATGCGCGCCGTCATCTTCATCCCCGAGGGCAAGATCGCCTACGGCAAGCTCGCCCAGGCGCTCGCCTACAACGGCCGCACGCTCCAGATCCAGGGCAATTTCGACGACGCCATGGCGCTCGTCCAGGACGTCTGCCGCGAACTCAACATCTATCTTCTGAATTCCATCAACCCCTACCGCATTGAGGGGCAGAAAGCCATCTGCATCGAGACGCTCCAGCAGCTCGACTGGCAGGTGCCAGACTGGTTCGTGATCCCCGGCGGCAACCTCGGCAACAACAGCGCTCTCGGAAAGGCCCTCATCGAGCTTTACGAACTCGGCATCATCACCAAGGTCCCGCGCATCGCCGTCATCCAGGCCGAGGGCGCCAACCCGCTCTACACGATGTGGAAGAACCATACCGAGTTCAAGCCGGTCAAGAACCCCGAGACCATCGCCACCGCCATCAAGATCGGCAACCCCGTCTCCTGGCCGAAGAGCATGCGCGCAGTCACCTGGAGCAACGGCGTGGTCGAACAGGTCACCGAACAGGAGATCATGGACGCGAAGGCGAAACTCGACGCTGCCGGCATCGGCGCGGAACCCGCTTCCTGCTGCTCCCTCGCCGGAGCCAAGAAACTCCGCGACAGCGGCGTGATCGCCCCGGACGAGAAGGTCGTCGGCATCCTCACCGGCAATATCCTGAAGGACCCCGACGCGGTCGTCGGCTATCATCAGGACACGCTCATGGACCACTACGGCATCCGCGGCACGTTCGCGAACAAGCCCGTCGTGATCCCGGCCACGCTGGACGCCGTCCGCAAGGCCCTCGGCGACTGATCCCGAGCTCAAACACGATCAAAAATCCCGTCCTCGGTTTACTGCAAACCGGGACGGGAATCTTTTTTTCAGGCTGTGAGTTGATTTGCCGCGGCACGGAGGTCATTGCCGTTTGGGCAGGACCTTCAACGCGCGGATGAAGAGCGCGCGGTCGCCGCCGTCGCCGAATCCGTCGTTGCCGTAGGTCAGGCGCACCGTGTGGCTGCCGGGCTCGAGCGCGACTTCCGCCAGGTCGTAGCCGGCCGTGACGTCGGACGCGATCTCGCGCACCGCCACCGTGTTCCCGTCGATCGCGATCCTGACCTCGGAGTAGATGCGCTGGTACGGATAGCAGACGGCGTCGATGTGCACCGTATGGCTGCCGGAGGCCGCTGTCTCGAACGCCGTGTCGATGACCACGAGCGTGTTGTTCGACACGATCTGCACTTCGCCGGCCGCGATCCTCCTGGCCGAGATGAGGTTGTCCGGGTCGTCGGCTTCGCCTGCGTCGCATCGCTCGGGATGGAACGCCGCTCCGAGGTTCCGCAGGAGTCCGTTCAGGTAGCGTTCCCCGCGGACGTCGTTCCCGTCGCGGGTGCAGGTCCAGTCCTCGCCGTCCAGCGCCACGAACCCCGCGCCGAGCGGACGGATCAGGAGCGCGCCCGGGAGCGCCGGGACCTCGGTCCCCTCGGGATAATCCTCATTCAGGAGATACGCCTCCTCGAATACGCCCGCGCCGTCTCCGGCTCGTCCGCAGCCCTGCACGTCGACGGTCGAAGTCCCCGCCGGGAGGTTCACGACGGTCCGGTATTCGCCGGGGCGTTCGAACGTGAACCAGACCTGTTCCTCGTCGTTCACGGCGATCCGGCACAACGGCCTGTCGGCGTAGTGGAATACGTAATGCCCGCCGTTGATGCCCATGTCGACCGCGTCCGGGAGCGGCGCGGGTTCCCCGATGCGGATGCACAGGCACGCCGGGCCGGATTTTTCACGCGTGACGGTGAAGACGGAATGGGGCGCGGGGTCGAGATAGCCGGGCATGCCGACCGGCGGCTTCGTCGGCGCGACCGGTCCGCCCGCGAGCTTGACGGCTCCGGCCGTTTCCGCTCCGGGAGCGGCTCCCTCGGGCATGAAGCGCATGGAGACGGCGTCGGGCTGGATGTCCAGCTTGCTGTCCCAGTCGTAGATGCGGCAGTGCGTCACGTCCTCGTGCGAGATGCCGTAGAGGCAGGCGGATTCGCGGTCGGCGAGGATGCCGGAGGCTTCCCCCTCCACGCAGGCGATCCCGTCCAGACCGAGTTCGTGCCGGAACCGCGCGAACGTCTCTTTCTCCGGCTTATGCCAGCAGAAGACGCCCCCGTTGCGGATCCAGCGCGCGAGTTCGTCCGGGGCCATGTTCAGTCCGGGG
>JAFYBD010000267.1 GCA_017540385.1 Lentisphaeria bacterium | reverse complement strand
GGTTGCGCGGCTTCTTCCGCTCCGACGGTCCTCAGCACGCGCCGGAACGCCGCGTCGTCGCTGAAAGCTGTCACCGGGCGGCCGTGTTTCGGCCGCTTCCCGCGCAGATATGCGAGGGCGTTCCGGCAGAGGATGTCGGCGACGGGTTCCTCGCCGCGTTTTTCACCGGCGAGCAGCTGCATCAGCACCACGTGTCCGTCGCCGAACGGCAGGTCGGCCAGCGGCGTCTGGGCGAGTCCCCGGAATCCGCCAGTCACGAGCATGGCCTCCAGGCCGTTCCGTCCCTCGCGCACGATCTCGCGCCGGGAGATGTAATGCCCCGCCGCCCACCATTTGAAGTCGTCCGCCGCGACCCCCGCGAGAAGCGGATGGTTCTGCGCCAGCGGGAACGCCATCGTGGACGGGTGGTCGGTCAGGTTCACGCCCAGCCCGAGCGGATCCAGCGTGTCCTGCGCCAGCACGAGCGCACGGCCGCCCGCGATAAGGTATTTGCGGAATCCCCCGGCGTCGAACGGTGCCGGTTTCCCCACGGTCCCGAGCGCGCCGGAGCCGATCACGACCACGGACGTCGCCGGGTCCAGCGAACCGAAATCGAGCTTGTCGCCGGGGCCGTTGTAGACGATCGCGCCGTCGAACGCGTCCCCCTCGGGTTCGGGGTAGATCTTATAGCGGAAACTCTCTCTCTGCACTTCCGAACCGTTGGCCGTGAGCACGAATTCGAGCGTGGAATCCTCCGGTTCGCGACCGGCGACGCGTTTCGCCGTGAACGCCAGGTCGAGCCGTTTCGCTCCGGCCGGTTCCAGCGTGAATTCCGCCGCGTCGGCGCGTTCGCCGTCGACCGTGATCGCGAGCTCGATCGCCTGCGTCTCCTGCGAATCGTTCAGCACGTCGAACGTCACGCTCTTGCTCCGTCCGGCGAAGACCCTGCAGGAACGGTCCCGGCGGAAACACGCGATCCTGCGGTAGAAAACGAGCTCGGCGTCGGCCGCCCCCGGCACGGACGTCCCGCCGAATCCGTAGGCCGTCCACGGGCACATCCCTGTCACGCCGGCCATGCGGAACGCTTCGGTCTGGTCGATCCAGCCCAGGAGCTTCGCCTCGTGATTGCGTTTCCGGCGGTTGCGGTACACGTCCTCGCCGAACCAGATGGAGCCGACCGAGTAGTCGCTCTGCGGACACCACAGGTATTCGCCGATGTACAGCGGCTTCTGGCGGTCCCAGAAGAACGTCCCGGCCTGTTTGCCGAGCATTCCCCCGGCCGCCTCCGCTTCGATCCTGCTGCCCAGCCATTCCGCGCAGTCCGGGTAGGCGTACAGCGCGGGCATCTCGTGCGGATAATGCAGCCCGATCATGTCGAATTTGCCGTCCGGGTCGCGGTCGCCCTCGAACGTCGTGAGGCGCGTCGGGTCGAACCGTTTCGTGAGCGTCCCGATCTCCCCGAGCCGTCTGTTCAGGTCGGGGCAGAACTTGACCGAGCCCATGAACAGGATCTCGTTGCCCACGCTCCACATCACGAGCGACGCATGGTTGCGGTCGCGCCGGATCATCCCGCGCATCACGTCGGCGTAGCGTTCCCAGAAAATATCCTCGTTGTACGCGTACATGGCCGTGCCGTCCGTGTAGACCGGCGACTCGTCGATCGTGATCACGCCGATTTCGTCCGCGGCCTCGAGGTATTCCTCCTGCCACGGCTGGTTGTGGAACCGGAACGCCATCACGCCGTCCTCCTTCCACTGTTTCACCCTCCGGTACACCTCGTCGCGGGGAATCCGCCCGAACGCCGGCCACGTGCTCGACGCCAGCAGATGCCGCTTCACGCCGTTCATATAGAAATCAGGCCCCTCGGTCCAGACTTCGCGGAATCCGAACCGCATGAACGCTTCGTCCTTCAGCGCGCCGTTGCAGCTGAGCCGGACGCGGAGCCGGTACAGTTTCGGGTTCTCCGGCGTCCAGAATTGTGCGCCCGGAAACGCCGCCTCGAACCGCCATCCGCCCGCGGTGAACGCCTCGTCGTCTGGCTCGTCGGAGAGCTTCAGGCCCCCGGACGGCAGTGTCCCGCCGAACGACAGGACGGTTTCGTCCCCGTCCAGCACGTCGCAGGCGACGGCGAGTTCATCGGCAGGCGGCAGAGTCCCGCCGCCGCAGACGGCCGCGCCGCTCACGCTCAGTTTCATTTCCCGGACCGAAGTCACGATGGCGAGGCGCGAATCCTCGATGTGCAGCGGATCGTACGCGTCCAGGTAAACGGGCAGGAATGGCCCGCAGTTGTCGTGGTACCCCCCGACGGGCCCGAACGTGTGCCCGGGCTGCTCCACGCTCATCGTCATGTCCTCCACGGCGCTCCGGTCGCCGCAGCGCAGATCGAGCGTGTGACGGCTTCCCGGCCGCACGAAATCCGTGATGTCGAGCTCGAACGGTGTCCAGCCGTTGAACCGGTCGCCCGCGAGGACGCCGTCCACGAAGACCGCCGGGGTGTTGCGTGCGCCGCGCAGGTTCAGCACGATCCGTTTGCCCTGCCATTCCCGCGGGATGACGATCTCGCGCCGGAACCACAGCCAGTACCGCCGGTCCTTCCTGACCGCGCTTTTCCAGCCGGGCACCTGGAACGGCTCCCAGCCGTCGTCCCCGCAGGCGGGGCGTTCGGATTCGGTCCCGATGTGAAGCATCCAGGTCCCGCACAGATCGATGCGGCTGCGGGTGGTTGAACGCGGTTCCGGGGTGAGTTCGGCGAGGTCGGAGTGATTCATGGTACGTGCTCCTGGGGCGGGGTGAAGGGTTGTCGTCTGTGGCGGACGCGTCCCGAAAAAAGTCGTTCCTGCGTCCGTCGGTGATTACAATATCATGAAATCGGCGTTTTTCTATCTCTTTTTTGCTCAAAAGCATAGACTATTTGTTCAGAAAAACCGCGCGCCGGGTGTTTCCCGCCCGGGAAATGTCGCCGGGATGGCCCGGAAATCACGTCTTTTTTCTTTTTATGGGGAAAAAGTGATGAAATCAGGTTGAAAGCCGGCGAAAGTATGATATATTGCTGTAGTATCATTCTTTTTTTCAACAACACAGCACACAGGAAGCGCACCCCCCGAAAGCGTGCGGGTTCCGGCAAGTAAGGAGTTTGAATATGATCCTCGCATCCATTGAACTTCCCGTCCTGATCGTCTATATCGTGATGGCGATCGGATTCATCGGTCTGATCTGGGGAGCAAAGAACCAGAACACCAAGGCCAACGCGCGCATTGTCATGTTTGCCTCCGTGGCCCTGGTCATCGGCGCGGTCGCGGCGAGTTTCCTCGTGTCCGGCACCAAGTCCGAAGACGCCCGCCTGATGCGCAATGTGAAGCAGTTCCAGACCGCCAAGGCCGAGAAGGTCGCCAGCTACATCGCCGACCGTTTCCCCGGCGGAGCGGTGGCGTTCCTGATCGACGAGAACTCCCTGTCGGTCCCCACGAGCGAATATACGAACAGCTTCGTGCTGGAAGAGCTCCAGAAGCGTCTGGCCGAAAAAGGCCTTTCCGTCGGCGATACCCTCGTCGTCGGCAAGTCCAAGGAAGTCGTCGACAAGAACGGACAGACGAACACCGTGGTCGACGATCCGACCAACGCCAAGATCATGAAGACCAACCTCGACACCGTCTACGACAAGGTCGACATCGTGATTAACTTCGTCGGTCTCCCCGATTCCCTCTCCGACCTCCGCACCATTACGTTCCTCACCCGCAAGAACACCGCCACGAAAAAGAACAACATGATTCTCATGTGCGACAACGGGCTTCCCTATGTCGAACAGGATATGCTGAAGACAAGCCGCGTGTGCGCCATCGTCGACTGCGTCAGCTCCGCCGGTCAGGATCTCGACATGCAGAAGGATTCCTCCCCGAAGGACCTCTCCGACGCGTTCGATCTCATGTATTTCTTCGTCAACGCGGATACGCTCGGAGAATATACCTCGGAGAACCCGAACTACTTCATCACGAAGTGATCCTGACTCCGTCCGCATCGGACGCCGCCGCAAAGGAAACGGCCTCGGCCCGGCCCGGACGGAAATCCGCCGGAGGCTCGGCCCGTTATGCCGTGCCGGGCGGTGTCGTGAAAATGATCAGACAGGGACGCGGCGACGCGTCCCGTATTTTCTGAACGGGACCGCAAAAGGGTATCTTTCATAATTTCAGGGAGAAAAAGACATGTCGGAACAGGAAGAAGTCAATGCCGCATTGAAGCGGTTTACGCCGAGGGCGCGGCAGTCGCTCGGGCTGGCGCAGAAGGAAGCGGAACGGTCGAATCACGACTGCGTTTCCGTGGAGCATCTTCTGCGCGGGATATGCACGCTGAACGAGGGCATCGCGGTCGAAGTGCTGCGGACCATGAAAGTCAATTTCCAGCATCTGCTCTCGGATCTGGCGCGGAAACTCCCGCAGCCGGGACCCGAGACCCGTCAGATCGGCGCCCCGCCGTTTTCCGCCAGCCTCCGCAAGATCATCATCATGTCCGGCGACGAGGCGCGTGCGATGCGCTGCAACTACATCGGCACGGAGCATCTAGTCCTCGCGATACTCAACGACGGGACCACGGTCG
>JAFYBD010000266.1 GCA_017540385.1 Lentisphaeria bacterium | reverse complement strand
TTGAGAAAGACCTTTCTTTTTGTGGTTTGAGAGGTATGAATGATTGTACCTGGACCCGAATGGTCCAAGCTTTTTGTCCATTGACTAATATACACTGCAATCACAGCCTTGTCAAACAGTTTTTTTCAAAAAAAATCGAAAAAACTAAAAAACTAGTCAGTTTAGACAATTATTTGAGCTGGCTAACAGGTCGGAGCGTGAAAGGGTAACCGATTGATGAAAAAAAGAAACAAAGGATGATCCGGGGAGAATCGACGCCGTTTTCCGCGCTTTCGTCTTCCGCCGCCTTGACATTTCATCCGCACCGGCCTATATTATCCGTCAAATGTTCCGCGCGTCGTGCGACGGCGCGGAAACAACCACGAGGACCGATACAGCGCATGAGTTCCCCCGAAGCTCACAAGATCGAAAGTTATCTGATGGAACGCGCCCGCATGTACAAGCGGGACGCGGAGCATGCGACATCCCGGGCGTTCTACGAACTGTGGGAGAAGTTGTGCCGGCCGCAGGCGTTCCCGGTCGAGAAAAGCATGCTCGCGCTGAACGGGGCTCTGCTCAGATTTCCCCGCCGCAGAGGAGCGGACGCCGAGGGCGTTTACTGCTGGGACGAGACGGAACAATGTCCGAGGCTGCGCGTGCGGACGGCCGACTGGGAGAAGAGCTACCTGATCCGCATCCGCGAAGACGGATCGGCGCTGTGGGAGGAACAGGAGACGGTCCAGCTGACCGGAGACGGCGCGGCGGAGGAGATCGACGCCCTGCGGGAAATCGCGCGGATGATGCGCGAAGACGGCCGGGCGGTCCCGGACCCGAAACTCACGCTGAAGGAATTCCACGAATACGCGGACAAACTCGGGGGGCTCTTTACTGCGACCGCGGTGAAATCGCTCAAGAGCCTTAACTCGCAGCAGGTTCACGAACGGTTCCAGAGCGCGCTGGCCGACCTGGCCGGAGACGAACTGGACGATCAGCTGGTGCTGCCGCTGGACGGGACGTATGCCCGCGAGCTCGACGGGGGAACCTCCTACCTCAAAAACGCCCGCGAGTCCGTCGGCTCCGAGACCATGTGGCGCGTCCGGCAGAGACTCGAACTCATCGAACGTTCCGCGCGGCTTCAGGCGGAGCTCGAACGCGACTTCACGCTGAGCCTGGCCGAGGCGGAACTCCTCCGGGCCGGGGACAACGAATTCGTCGTGGCGATCCCGTCGTCGCCCGACGCCCCGGTCCACCAGGACGACGTGCTGACCGCGGATTACTGCGGGGAACGGATCGGGACGCTTCACGTGGACCTGGCCGACGGCGAGCAGATCGTCGGACGTATCCGGAGCGACCGCAAACTCGATTTCGAGTTCCAGAAGGCCCGCATGACGGCGCGCATGCCGAAGGGGCCGCTGGAACAATACGCGAACACCCTGCACGAGCTCAACATGGAGCTCGAAGCCGGCATCACGGATTCGCTCGGTGCGGCCGGGGCCCTGCTGGGGCTTTCGACCGTGCATTTCGCTCCGCCGACATGCCCTCCCCCGCCGCCCGACAGCCATCTGAACCAGCCTCAGCGGGCCGCATGGGAAGCGGCGTGCTCGGGTTCGAACCGCGTGGTCCTGATCCAGGGACCGCCGGGGACCGGGAAAACATATCTGCTGGAGCAGATCGTGAGGAGAATGCAGCGCGCCGGGCTGAGGATCCTGGTCGGCGCACCGTCCCACGCGGCCGTCGACAATCTCTGCCGCAGGATCATGGACCTGCCGTTCCTGCGGTGCGCCCGCAACCGCGACAACGTCGACCCCGCGCTGATGGAGAGCCATTGGGTGGGGACGCCCGGAAACTACCGCAAAATCCGGTCCCGCTGCGGCGCGAAAGCCGCCGGCATCATCTTCGCCGGGACTCTGCCGGGTCTGCTGCGCGACTACACGATCGAGAACTTCCAGAAGACCGGGACGGAGTTCGACGTGATCCTGATCGACGAGGCGGGCATGGCCGCCCCGGACGAGGCGATCCTGGCCGCGCGGCTCGCGAACCGCATCGTGCTGCTGGGCGACCACCGCCAGCTGCCGCCCTTCCCGCGCCACAAGAGCGTGCTGGAGGAACTGCTGAAGGACGACCCGGCGCGCGAAGGCGAAGCCGCCACCCTCGCCACGAAGAGCATCCTGGAGTGGCTGATCGGCTACCGGAAATTTCCGGTGTACGTGCTCAATCTGTCCTACCGGTGCCGGAATCCGCGGCTTCTGCGGTTCGCCTCGACCATGTTCTACAACGCCGAGCTCCTGCCGAATCCCGACGCGGACTATTACAAGCTGCCGCCGGCCGAGCGCGAGCTCCGGTATCCGCCGTCCACCCTGCGCTTCATCTCGACCTCGCATCTGCCGCTCAGGAAGCGTTCGGAGCGGTTCGTCTTCGAGAGCGGGCGTCCGGGCATCTGGAATCCGGGCGAGGTGAGGATCGCGGCCGAGGTGTTCCGCTCCATGCTGGAACGCTACGAGCTCGAGGACGTGACGGTCATCAGCCCGTACCGGCGGCAGATCATCCTGCTGCGGAAGACGTTCTCGGACATCTTCGGGAGCAGATTCGCCACGGACCGCTGGAACCGGTTCCTGCAGAAAAACATCGCCACGGTGGACAGTTTCCAGGGGGGCGAGAGCGAGGCTGTCATCATCTCGTACGTACGGAGCAGCGAACGGCACGGGATCGGGTTCACGGACAACGCGAACCGCATCAACGTGGCGTACACGCGGTGCCGGAGCGAACTGGTCATCATCGGCGACCTGGAATGTCTGCGGAACCGTGGCGGCAACCAGCTCTTCGCGAAGCTCGAACGCGCCGTGGAGCGCGATGGCGAGATCGTGTACCCGGAGACCACGCCGAGCCTGCTCTGACGTGCCGGGGCCGGACGAACCGGCGCTTTTTTGCCGTTTTTTCAGAAAAACCGGGCGCACGGGGTTGCAAATCGTCCCCGGAGAAGCTATAGTAAAACCGCCCGTTTCCCGCAGAAAACCACTGTCCGCAAGGAATTCACCGCCATGCAAAAGCCCGACCGAATCTTCCCGGCATCCGTCAAAACCGTCGGCCTGACCTCGCCTGCCAGCCTCCCCGACGCCACGAGGATCGCCGAGGCGAAGCGTTACCTCGAAGAAGTCTGCGGCGTGAAGGTGAAACTCGCCCCGGGCGCGCTCCGTCGCGGCCCGATGAAATACTGCTGCGGCACCCCGGAAACGAGGCTGAACGATTTCCACGCGCTCCTGAACGACCCGGACGTCGACCTGATCCTCTGCACCCGCGGCGGATTCGGCAGCGCCCACATCCTGCCCCGCCTGGATTTCGACCTGCTGCGCGAACGGAACCTCCCGGTCTACGGCTACAGCGACATCTCCGCGCTTCATCTGGCCATGCTCGCGAAACACGCCGGGATCGCGGTCTGCGCGCCGATGGCCGACGGCCTCCCCGACGCGATGAAGCGCCCCGAGGCGAAAACGTCGTTCCGCAACGTCCTGCGGAAAACGTCCGCCCCGCGGAAGTTCGCGCTCCGTCCGGTCGAGGGGTCGATCCGCGTCGAATCCGTCTCCGGCCCCCTCGTGCTCTCCAACCTCACGGTCATGACCACGCTCTGCGGCACGCCGTGGATGCCCGATCTCCGCGGGACGGTGCTCGCGCTGGAAGACGTGCATGAGGAAGCGCGCGTGCTGGACCGTCACCTGACGCACCTCGTGCAGGCGGGGATCGTGACGCAGGCCTCGGCCGTCGTCTTCGGCTACTTCACGGCATGCAGTCCGAAGCCGCAGATACGGCGGCTCCTGCGCGACTTCGCGGCCGCGACCGGCAAACCGGTGTTCCAGGGACTGCCGTTCGGCCACGAACACCCCAAATGCTCCTACCTGTGCGGGGCCCCGGTCGAAATCCGGCCCGTCACCTCATCCCAGGCGAACCGTCCATGAACCTCTTCATCTCGACTATCCTCGAAGACCCGCTCGTTTTCTGCATCATCACGCTCGTGGTGGTCTTCTCGATCTGCCTCCACGAATTCTTCCACGCATGGACCGCGCTCCAGCTCGGCGACGCCACTGCGGCCGACCGCGGCCACCTGACGCTGAACCCGCTCCGGCAGATGGGCGCGATGTCCATCATCATGTTCCTGCTGCTCGGGTTCGCCTGGGGCGCCGTGCCGGTCAATCCGGGCGTGCTGAGGGCGCGGAGCCGTCACGCCCCGGCGATCGTGGCAGCGGCGGGACCGGCGACGAATTTCGGGCTCTTCCTGATCGGGTTTTTCTTCTACGGGTTCCTCGCGACCCGGCTCCCCGCGCTCATTGAGAACAAAGCCGTCGGGATGGCAATCCTGGAGATATTCCTGTACCTCGGGGTGTACAATGCGTTCCTGTGCATCTTCAATCTGCTCCCGATCCCCGGGCTGGACGGCTGGAACGTCCTCACGAACTACCAGCCGCGTCTGTACCGCGCGTCCTCCGAATTCATGAAGGGCGTGACGGTCTTTCTGATCTTCCTGCTCCTGTTCTCCACGAAGTACATCTTCCTGGTCGCGATCAAACTCATGGATCTCGCGCCGGGGCTGCTTTCCGCCGGGTGAGAGGGCCGGAGCAAACGCAGCGCCATCCCGGAATCCGCGTTTTTTTTCACGCGCCGGGGCATCCCGGGCTTGACAAACCGCGATTGCATGGTATATTTATCGAATCCGAATTGATAAGCTACTATTCGTATGAAGAGGGGTTTCACCATGAATCAGAAAACCAAGACTGCATTGTATTCCCTGGCCACTTGCGCCTGCATCATATCCGCCGCGACCGCCGTCATCCTCACCATCAACGCCAAGAACCGCGAGCCGGAAAAGCAGGTGACCGCGATCGAGGAGCCCGCCGAGGAGGAGGAACAGACCCGGGCGGAACGTCCGCGCCGCAGAGGCGGCCGCAACCGCGGAGGCGGAGGATTCCACGACGACCACAGGCGGGGCGACATGACGCACCTCCTGCCGGACGAGAACGACCTTGCCAACCTGCCGACGCCGGAGGAATTCGAGGAAGAAGTCATCAAGGGGCTTGAGGAATACCGCGCGCTCACGCCGGAACAGAAATCCGAGCAGGTGCGCCAGATGCACCAGGTGACGCTGTTCGTGCAGAGTGCCATCGAAATGTTCCGCGAAAACATCGCGGAGATCCCGACCGACGAGCTCATCCGCATCCAGAACGACTTCGACCGTTTCGCCGACGCGATGAGCCAGACCGTCTTCAGCGGCATCGTGGAGCAGCATCTCACGGCGGAAGAGGACGCGACCATCGGCGAATTCATGCGCTCCATGCACAATGCGCAGGACGAATTCCAGATGATCCTGCACGGCGGCTGATCCGCCGCACCCCCTGTTTTACCCTCACTTTGACGGAATCAGCCTCGCCGCGGGGGGCAGATGGTTCCGCGTCCACACATTCGCGCGCCTCAGATACAGCGCCCGTGTGGCGGGTCTCATCTGGAATCTCCAGCTCAGAAGCATGAAGACCACGGCGTAGGACGTGCCGCAGAGCGCGCACATCCAGAAATCGTTCACATGCCCGCCCAGGATCTTCTTCAGCGCGAGCAGCAGCGCCACGGCCGGAAGCGAACAGAGAATCGAGGGGAGATACACCGACACGAGGAACGGAAGATAGCGACTGTGAACGACGCGGATCAGCGCCGGAAGCATCACGCAGAAGACGATGAAAAGACTGATGACGATCGGCCCCGCCACCACGCTCCACACGCCCAGACCGGCCTCCAGGCACAGTGCCATCGTCAGGACTACCAGCACGGCCTCCGACATGGTAATGCCCGCCATCAGGTGGTGTTTCTCGCACATCAGAAGCACGGAGTGGGGAATCTGCATGATCGCGGCGGAGACCATCACGCCGACCAACGACAGGATGCTCAGCCAGTGAATCTCGCGCAGGGTCGCCGCGTCGGTATTCGTACGGTCGAAAAGCACCCGCGTGGCCTCGTCCGTCAGGAAAATCGCCGGGACCACGATCAGGCACGCCATGAACATGTTCCACTGCATCGACTTCTTCACGAACGTCCGCAGCATCGTGATCTTGTTCCGATGGAAGAGTTGGGCGGAGATCGGCCGAACATTGTTGTTGTATTGCGAAATCGTCTGCCCGCACAGGGAGGCCAGGCGCGACGAGAAATGCAGGATGCCCGCCTGCGCCAGCCCGAGGTAACCGCTCGTGAGCGGTTCCGACATCCTGCTCCGCAGCAGTTTCGCGATGGAAATGAGGTACGTCCCGCTCGAGAAACCAAAGATCTGGCGGAAGACGTCCTTGTCGAAGAGGTGGAACCTCAGGCGGAAGCCCGGGATGAACCGGGAAACGCAGAAGCCCGTGAAGCTGCGTTCAGCCCCCATCAGGATGATGTCGAACACGATCACGCCGAAGAGCCCGCCGCCGCATTTCAGCACGATCAGGAACCCGAAGAGCTCGCAGAGGCGGCTCACCGTGTCGATATAGTTCTTCACGTAGATCTTGTGCAGGCCCACCATGATCTCCGAAAAGATGCACAGCGGGAAGATGGCCGCCGTCCCCAGCGAGAACATGAAGAAGCATTTCCGGCAGTACGCCAGCTTCTCCGGGTCCGTCACTTTGAAGAGCTCGGGCAGGAAGAACGACGCCACGAAAATGGCCGCCACCATCACCAGCGACATCAGCCACTGGAACGAAAAGATCATGGACACGATGGCGTTGTACCGGCGGATGTCGTGCTTGAAGAGCTCCAGCGAGGTGAATTTCTGAGCGGAGATCCCGAATCCGAAGTCCACGAGGATCGCGTAGGCGAAGAACGACCACAGCACCGACCACAACCCGTACTGGCTGTCGCCCAGGAAATTCACCATCCAACGCGTCACATAGATCCCCTGGAAGAGACGGACCAAGATGACCAGATAGTTTGTAGTGGTGTTCTTGCCGATGGAGATTTGCATGTCGGAACGGGCGGGGTGTGGGTTTCGGTGCGCGGGGTCGCGGCCGTTTTTCGATGATTTTAAGTTAAAGAAATTCAAGTCAATGATAATATAGCGGTCTTCACCTGGTTTTCAAATCGGATTCGCACGCTTTTACCGATTTTGCGTCTCGTATCCGGCGCGCCCGCCCGCGCTTTTTTCCGAAATCTCGCGCTTTGCGCTTGAAAAATCGCCCCATACGGGACAAATTATATGCCGGCGCGATTTCTCCTGCGCCAGTCACACAACCCCCGCCCGAAAGGCCTTTTCACCATGCTCTTCCGCGAAACCGACCACGCCTCCGTGGACTGGGACAACCCGGACGCCCCGGTCGTCCTCGATTCCCACGGACTCCTCGCCGCCCCTGGCGAGACGCTCGAGTCCTACGCGGAACGCATCGACGAACTGCTCCTGACCCGGGCGCGGTTCGACGCGTCCGCCGTGGCCGGACCCGACGGCACCGCCGCGCTTGAAGCCGAGATCGGGTTCAAGGTCGGCGCGGTCGACCCGATGGACCTGCAGACCCTCGCCGAAGCCGCGGAGAAAACCGACCGGCTCTTCGGATTCCGGGCGGACTGGGTCCCGGCGTTCTTCCCCTCGCGCGGTCTGGGACTGCTCTGGGGCGGCTGCACGGTCATCACCGATTCGGGATTCCCCGTCTTCTTCCTCCGGCGGAGCTTCCGCGCGAAACCGAAATGGTTCATCTACCGCCGCGACGAACTCCTGGCGCACGAGCTGTGCCACGCCGTCCGGGGATGCCTTCAGGACGAACCGTACGAGGAACACTTCGCCTACATGACCTCCTCCAGCGCGTTCCGGCGCTGGACTGGGAACTGTTTCCGGCGCGAATGGGACGCGATCGCGTTCCTGATCCCGGTGGTCCTGCTGCTGGCGGTCCAGATCGTCGTCTATTCCGGCCTGCTGAACCTCCCGATGTGGCCATTCTGGATCGCGGCTTTCGCGTTCCCGGCGTTCCTGATCGCCCGGAACATCCCGGAACGCCGCACTTATTTCAACGCCCGGAACAAGCTCGAAGCCGCCGGTTTTTCAAACCCGGACGCCGCACTCTTCCGCATGACCGCGCCCGAAATCCGCACCCTCGCCGGGACCCCGGACGCTCAGCTCGAAACATTCCTTCAGACCAAATCCGACGCCGAACTGCGCTGGCAGATCATCCTGCGCCGGTTCCGCGCCACCGCTCAACCCGAAAACGCCCCCACAGGAGACGAACCATGAACCAGGCGTCCCGCACCGACCTCGTCCGATTCCTCGACACGATCCTTGAACTCAGCGCCTGGCCCGACGATCCGTCGAACAACGG
Organism: Lentisphaeria bacterium; assembly: GCA_017540385.1. Classification (GTDB taxonomy): domain Bacteria; phylum Verrucomicrobiota; class Lentisphaeria; order Victivallales; family UBA1829; genus UBA1732. The sequence goes on along the minus strand of JAFYBD010000266.1, from coordinate 11,540 downwards.
GCTCCAGTTCTCAGGCTCCGACACGGTCGAACGCGCCATCTTCGCCGTCGACGCCTCCGCCGAACTCTTCCGCATCGCGGCCGAACACCGCGCCGACTTCATTTTCGTTCACCACGGGGTCTCCTGGGGCTCCGGCATCCGCAGGATCGACGGCATCCTCGCCGACCGCATCACCACCCTCGCGAAGAACGGCATCTCGCTCTACGCCGCGCATCTCCCGCTCGACGCCCATCCCAGGTTCGGGCACAACGCACGGCTCGCGGACATGATCGGGCTCACCGGACGCAGCACGTTCGGCAGCTATCACGGCAAAGACATCGGATTCCGCGGCGTGCTCCCGGAACCCTCGACCCCGGCGGCTCTCGCCGCGAAACTCGACGCGGCCCTGCCCTCCTCCGGCCCCTGGCATATCGTCGGCGACCCGGAGCGCCAGGTCCGCACGGCCGGGATCATCTCCGGCGGGGGCGCCTGGCCGGAACTCTTCGACGAGACCGCGTCCGATCCGCTCGACTGCCTCATCACCGGCGAGGCCCCGCATGAAGTCTACCACCCCGCGAAAGAGACCGGGACATCCGTCCTCGCGCTCGGGCACTACCGGTCCGAGACCCCGGGGGTGTTCGCCGTGATGGACCTCGTGAAGTCCAAATTCGGAATCGAAGGCGAATTCGTCGACATCCCGACGAACCTGTGATCCATTTCCGTCGAAAGCGGAAAACGTCTTTCAAGCAACGCGCTGGAAATCAGAAGCATCGTAAAAAGCGCCTCACGCGCATATACGCTCGGAATATTTCGAGAATTGCGGAGGGATCACGGATTTCACGGTCTTTGCGTCTCACGGGAGAACTCCCGATGGCGGTCAGACAATTAACGAAGGCCTGCGGCGATGCGGTTCACGGCCGCGAGAATGCCGTTCACGAGGGAATCCGGCGCGCTGGCGCCGGAGGTGATGCCGACGCATTTCGCACCGCGGAGCAGCTCGGGGGTGACGGCATCGGGCGAGGAGACGAGTTCGGTGCGCGCCCCCTGTGCGGCGGCGATCTCGCGAAGGCGGAGGGTGTTCGAGCTGTGCGCTGACCCGGCGACGAGGACGAGGTCACAGTCGGCGGCGAGTTCGCGGACGGCGTCCTGACGTGCCAGAGTGGCGTGGCAGACGGACGCGGAATCGACGAGGCCGGGTATCTTCGCACGGAGAATGGCGGCCATCTTCGCGACGTCCGCGCTGTTCATGGTGGTCTGGCTGATGCAGGCGTAGGATTTGCCGGGATTGGGGACGAACGCCTCGGCGTCGGCCGGACCGGTGAGCAGGATTTTTTCGCCGCGGATCCGGCCGAGGATGCCCTCGACTTCGCGGTGGCCTGATTTGCCGAACAGGAGCACGGTGTGGCCTTCTGCGGAGAGCGCGGCCCCGCGCCGCTGGACCTGACGGACGAGCGGGCAGGTGGCGTCGACGATGTTCAGCGGGAGCGCCCGTGCGCGGTTTTCGACGGATTCGGACACGCCGTGCGCGCTGAAAATGAGGGTGGAGCCGGGCGGAAGCCCCTCGGGATCGTCGACGATTCGGGCTCCGCGCGCGAGCAGGTCCTTCACGACGGATTCGTTGTGGACGAGTTCGTGCAGGATGAAGACGGGCGGGCCGTGCTTGGCGAGCATTTCGCCGGTGAGCTCGAGGGCGGCGCGGACGCCGGAGCAGAAGCCGTTGATGCGGCAGAGTTTCACTTCCATGACGCGACCTCCAGGAATGTGCGGTGGACCGCCTTGTCGCCGTAAGGATCGGGGGCGTCCGGGGCGAGGTCGGCCGGAGAGTAGTTCGAGGAAACGCCGTCGAACCGCAGAACGTGCGCGCCCTCGTCGGCGCGGTAAACGATCCGCCAGGTGCGGCAGTGGATGCACCATGCGCCGTCGGGAAGGCGTTCGATGCGCTTGCGGGCGGGGTTGAACGGCTCGTACCGGAGCTGGACGGAGCAGAAATTGGCGAGGTCGAGCCCGGTCTGCGCGGCAATCCAGTCCATCTGAGCGCGCGCGACGGGCGAAAACTCGTGGGTCCATTCGGAAAGATTGAGCTCGTCGCGCCAGCCGGCCTTCGCATCGGGGAACGCATCGACCGCCGGGATATAGGGTTTGATGTCGAGCACGGGAGTCCGGTCCAGGATGTCGCAATGGTTCAGGTAGACCGTGAGCCCGTCGACGCCCTCAAGCTCCACGCAGCTCAGGCCGACCGGGTTCGGCCGGTGGGGCGAACGCGTCGCGAAAACGCCGTATTTGCGGTTCTCGGGGGCGTACGGCGGCGTGACCTTGGGCCGCCAGGCGGCGTTCAGGTGGAAGACGAAGAGGACCCAGACGCGTTCGAACCCGGCGAGGTCCTCGAGGGCCTGTTCGAATCCGCGGCCGGGGTACAGCTCGATGCGGGCCTTCGCGTCCGAGAACCCGGCCTGGCGCGGCGCTTCGTAACGCCAGCGGAGCCCGGTGTGGAGCAACCCGATCGGGGAGAATTCGTAGCGGTCGCGGATTTCGGCGGGCATGGTTCAGCCCCGGGCCTGCGTGTCAATGGCGACGGACAGGGCGAACGCGCGCACGGCGAGCTCGTCGCTGACGTTGGTATTCAGCACGCGCACGAGATTTTCGGCCTCGGAGAGCATCCGCGCGGCCTCATCCGGCGTGATCTCCGGGCGCGGAGAAGCGTCGAGCCACACGCGGACGACCTCGGGATTGGAGAGGAGTTCGCGCGGGGTGCCCTCGGCCACAAGCGCGATCTGGGCGAACCAGGCGTGCAGGATGCTGAGGAATTCCTCGCGGAGACGGAGATATTCGCAGCCGGTCTCGCCCTCGATGCGCTTCTCGAGGAGCTTCATGGCGGCGGATTCGAGGTTTTCGGCGGATTTGAGGCGGTCGGCCCAGCGCGCCTGAACGGTCTCGGAAGCCATGTCGCCGAGAGAGCCGAGGACCTCGATGAGCCCGGCGGCGCAGTCCTCGCCCGCGACCAGGTCGTCCTTCGCCTCGAACGTGAGGCGCATGAGGATGTCGGGCATGGCGGCGAACGTCTCCATGTCGTACCGGCAGACGTTGTCCGTGAGCGTGAGGATCTGGCAGCGGGACCGGATGGTCGGGAGCAGCGAAGCAGGGTGGCCGGTGGTAAGGATGAAGAGACAGCTGCGGGGCGGTTCCTCTAGCGTTTTCAGGAACGCGTTCTGCGCGCTCTCGTTCATCGTGTCGCAGTCCTGCACGACGCCGATCTTCCAGCCGCCGGGCGCGGAGCTGCTGAGGTGGAACATGGATTCGAAGTTGCGGAGCGTATCCGGGTCGGAGTCGTCCTTTCCGATCACGATCTCGCGGGATTTCGAGGTCGGCGCGAGGAGGAAGAGGTCGGGATAGAGGCCGTTTTCCAGCAGGGAGCAGGTCTCGCAGCGGCCGCACGGGGCCCCGTCCGGCGCGGGATCGAGGCAGACGGCGAGCTGGGCCAGGAGGACCGGGAACCGCGTGCGGATGGAGGCGTTCGAGGAGACGACGAGGTGGGAATGGCCGAGCCTGCCGGCGTTCTTCGCCATGCGGAGTGACCGCCCGAGAAGCGGATAGGCCGCTTCAAATGATCGCCAGTCGTTCATGGATGGCCTCCAGGATGGATTCCGTGACTTGTTCGGGCGATTGCGCGCCGTCGACGACCGCGAAACGGCCGGGTTCGCGTCGGGCGAGCGCGAGGAATCCCTCGCGGACGGCGTTGTGGAACGACGCGGACTCCGAGTCGAACCGGTCCTGCGCGGTCTGCGCACCGGACCGCACGGCGGCCCTGCGGAGGCCGACTTCGACGGGGACGTCGAGCACGATCACGAGGTCGGGCCGGACTCCGGCGCAGACGAAATCGTTCACGCGCCGGACGGCGTCCGGGTCGATGCCGCGGGCGACGCCCTGATAGACGAGCGTGCTGTCGGTGAAACGGTCGGAGACGACGACGGAGCCGGATTCGAGGGCGGGGCGGATGAGATTCGCGCACATCTGGGCGTGGCAGGCCCCGAAGAGCATCAATTCGGTCTCGGGACGGAGTTCCTCGCCGGGTTCGCGCGACTTCAGGATGGTGCGGATCTTTTCGGCGGCCGGGGTCCCGCCGGGGGAACGCGTCGCGACGACGTTGCGGCCGGAACGCAGCCGGAGAGCGGAGGCGACGAGTTCGAGCTGGGTGGATTTGCCGCAGCCTTCGCCCCCTTCGAGAGTCAGGAAGACGCCTTTCATGTTCAGGTCAGGTCCAAATAAAATCGAGGATTTTTTACGAATGTGATTTGCGATATTGCCCGCGTGAATGTAAATTGAATGATACACTTTAACATAACACAAAAACCCAACCTTTCAAAGCCGGAGATAAAAAAATGTCAGGAAAGATTGACCGGAACACCTATCTTACCGCCAACATCGGGGACTTCCCGCAGGAAATCGTCGTCTGCGGACGCCGCTACATCAAGAAGGACGACCTGCGCTACGGGACGAACCCCCACCAGCCCGCGGCGTTCTACCGCCCCGCCGACGACAACGGCGCACTCATGGACATGGAAGTGCTGAAGACCGGAAAGAACGGCCTGTCGCAGACGAACCTGGAGGACATCTCCGGCGCGCTGAACATCGTGAAGTATTTCGCGGAACCCGCGTGCGCCGTGATGAAGCACGTGAACCCGAGCGGCGCGGCCGTGGGTCTGCCCGGCGAAACGCTCCGCCAGGTCTTCATCAAGGCGCGCGACTGCGACGCCCGCGCGGCGTTCGGCAGCGTGATCGCGTTCAACCGCAAGGTGGACAAGGACACCGCTGCGGCCATCATGGAGCTCTTCGCCGAATGTGTCGTGGCGCCGGATTTCGACCCCGAAGCGCTCGAAGTCTTCAACGACAGCGTGACGTACAAGGTCAACAAGCAGCTCCGCGTGCTGAAGTGCGGCGCGCTCGACACCCTGCCCCGTTTCGTGGGCGACCCCGCCGTGAACACCATCAAGGTGCTCGGCGACGGCTCGCTCGTCGTGGCCGCTCCGCTGCTCACGAACGTGCGGTCGTTCGACGACCTGGCCCCGGCCTCCGGCGAAAACAAGGCTTGCGGCGCGCAGGTCTCCAGCGTGGAACCCACGGAACAGCAGGCGAAAGACCTGCTCGCGGCGTGGTACATCAACATCTCCGTGCGCTCGAACGGCGTCGTGATCGTGAAGAACGGCCAGACGCTGTCGGTCGGCACGGGCGAGCAGGACCGCGTGGGCGCGGTGGAACAGGCCATCGAGAAATTCAAGCAGAAATTCACCGGCGACGTCACGCTCGACGGCGCGGCCATGTCCAGCGACGGCTTCTTCCCGTTCCCGGACGCCCTCGAAGTGGCCGCCGCGGCCGGAATCCGCGCCGTGGTGTCCCCGGCCGGTTCGCTGAAGGACGCCGACGTGGTGAAGCGCGCCAACGAACTCGGCGTGGCGCTCCGTCACGCCCCGGAACGGATCTTCTCGCACCATTGACGAATTCGGTCCCCGGCCGGCCATGACGGACTTCGAAGAAACCGGAGACGGCGTCTCCACGCTCGCCGAGCACAAACTCGACGGGGAAGTGGAACGCATCGTGTACGAGAGCGAGGACGCATCGTACACGGTGTTCCGGCTCCGGGACGCGCAGGGGGCGCTCTTCACGGCCGTCGGGACGGTGCCGGGGCTCACGCCCGGCCAGACGGTCCAGCTGTCGGGCAAATGGGAGATGCACAAGGAACACGGACGGCAGTTCCGCGTGAGCACGTGCGTCTTCTCGCTCCCGGCGACGCGCGACGGGCTCATCAAGTACCTCTCCAGCGGCGTCGTGAAGGGCATCGGGGAGAAGTACGCGCAGGCCATCGTCGACACGTTCGGGGGCGAGACCCTGAACGTGCTGAACCAGCAGTCGAGGCGGCTCCGCGAGGTGCCCGGACTCGGACGGAAACGCATCGAGGCCATCCGCAAGGCGTGGAAGGAAAACGCAGACCGGCGCGAAAGCCAGATCTACCTCCAGGGGCTCGGCATCAATCCCACGTGGTTCGCCCGCATCTACGACAAATACGGCAACAACGCGCCGGAGGCCATCCGCGAGAATCCCTACCGCCTGGCCTCCGAGATCAAGGGCATCGGGTTCACCTACGCCGACAGGATCGCCGCTCAGCTCGGGATCGGGAAGAACGACGTGCGCCGGATGACCGCCGGGGTGACCTACGGGCTGCTTCAGGCACGGCAGGCGGGACATGTCTGCATGCCCCAGGCCGCGTTTGTGAAATTCCTGTCCGAACTGCTGGGCGTGGACGAGGGCGACGCCGGGATCGCGATTGAGAAAGCATTGCAGACCGGGCGCGCCGCATCCGGCGTGTCGCACGAGGGCGACGTGATGATCTACGAGCCCGGACTGCTCCGATGCGAAGACGAACTGCCGTTCATCATCCGTTTCCTCCAGACCCGGGAGCATTACGCCGGGGAGAAACTCGCGCAGATCGCCGTGCCCGCGGCGTCGAAATTCAGTCAGGAACAGCTGCTCGCGGTGGACCGCGTGTCACAGTCGCCGATCACCATCATCACCGGCGGCCCCGGCGTGGGAAAAACGACCGTCGTGTCGGAGATCGTGAGGCGCGCCAAGCTCGCGCGGCTCTCGGTCGCGCTGGCCGCCCCGACCGGACGCGCAGCCAAACGCATGACGGAGGCCACCGGGATCACGTCGTTCACGCTTCACCGGCTGCTGAAATGGGAACCGGAAACGAGGCATTTCTCCTACGGGCGCGGCAACCAGCTGCCGTACGACCTGTACGTGCTGGACGAGACGTCCATGCTGGACATCCTGCTGGCGCTGGCGTTCTTCCGCGCCGTGAAGCCGGGTGCGTCCGTCGTGATCGTGGGCGACCCGGACCAGCTGCCGTCGGTCGGGCCCGGCAACGTCCTGAACGATTTCATCGCGAGCGGCGTTTGCCCGGTGTCGCGCCTCACGCAGATCTTCCGTCAGGGGGCGGGCAGCGGGATCATCCATGCCGCCCACGACGTGAACAACGGCGTCGTGCCGCGTCTGCCGCGCCGGGAGAAGGACGCGCAGGCGGATTTCTACTGGATCGAGAAGGACGCGCCGGAGGACGCCGCCGACGTGATCGAACGCATGATCGTCGACCGCATCCCGCGCCGATTCGGACTGGACCCGGTCCGGGACGTGCAGCTGCTGTGCCCGATGAACCGCGGCACGGTCGGCACGCTCGCGATGAACGAGCGGCTTCAGGAGAAACTGAACCCGGAAAAGAAGTTCGTGTTCCATTCTCTGGGGCGGACGTTCAAGAGCGGGGACAAGGTCATGCAGATCGTGAACAACTACGACAAGAACGTCTTCAACGGCGACATGGGGTTTCTCGGGCGGATCGATTTCAAGGAGGAGACATTTCAGGTGCGGTACGAATCGGGGCCGGTCGTGGAATACCGGTTCGAGGAAGCGGAGCAGATCGTGCCCGCGTACGCCGTGACCGTCCATAAATCGCAGGGCTGCGAATTCCCCGCCGTCGTAATGCCGCTGCTGTCCCAACATTACATGATGCTGCAGCGGAATCTGCTGTACACCGGCATCACCCGCGCACGGAGCCTGATGGTGCTGGTGGGCTCGCGCAAAGCCGTCTCCATGGCGGTGCGAAACGCCGTGCGGGAACCGCGCTATTCGCTGCTGCTGGAAAAACTCATCACCGGAGGTCCCATGTCATGACGTCCAATCCCATTCCCTATACCCCGGTCAAATTCGAATATCCGTTCCCGAAGATCCGCGCCCAGGGCACGCTGGCGGCCATCGGGTCGTGTTTCGCGCAGGACATCGCGGAGACGCTGCTGGACAGCGGCATGCGCGGGATGGTGAATCCGAACGGCATCCTGTACAATCCCTACTCCATCAACGACGCGCTGCAGCGGCTGGAGTGCGGCTACACCGAGGGCGATTTCTTCGAGTTCAACGGCATGTGGCATTCCTGGCGGCATCACGGGTCGTTCTCCGCGCCCGATCCGGCGACCGGAGCCGCGGCCGCGAACGAATCCGCGAAACGGTTCCGGCGGACGCTGAAGAAGGCCGATTTCTTCCTCATGACCGTAGCGACCGCGACCGTCTATCTGCACCTGCCGGAACGCAAGGTCGTGGCGAACTGCCACAAGGTGCCGGGCAACGAATTCGAAACCATGATGCTCTCCTACGACACCTGCCGGGCGGCCATCCGCAACGCCTGCGAGATCGTTCGCGCGTACAACCCCGACTGCCCGATCATCCTCACGGTCTCGCCGGTCCGGCACAACCCCGGCGACCTGACCGCGAACGCGTTGTCGAAGGCCCGGCTGAGGGCGGCCGCTTCGGATGTCTGCGGCAAGGTGTCCGGCTGCGCGTATTTCCCGGCGTTCGAAATCCTGAACGACGAACTGCGCGACTACCGGTTCTACGCGGACGACATGCTCCACCCGTCCGAACAGGCGCGCAAGATCATCCTCGAGCGCTTCCTCGAATCCTGCTTCATCCCCCGCGCCATGGCGGACTATCAGGCGGCGGAACTCCGGCGTCGACAGTCGAAACACGTCCCGTTCGTGAAACCGGAGGCGTGACATGTGCGGGATCGCAGGGTATTACAACCTCGAATCGCCCCCGGACGAGGCGTCGCTCCTCGCGCTGTGCGGCACCATGCGCCAGCGGGGACCCGACGCGAAGGGGACATACGTCGACGGCGCGCTCGGGCTCGCGCACACCCGGCTGTCGGTCATCGACCTCGATGGCGGTTCGCAGCCGATGCGCTCGCCGGACGGACGGTTCACGCTGGTCTTCAACGGCGAAATCTTCAACTTCCGCGAGCTGAGGGCGGAGCTGGAGCGCGACGGAGACGTCTTCCGCACGAAATCCGACACCGAAGTCCTGCTGCATCTGCTGATGCGCGAGGGCACGGACGGCATCCGCCGCCTCAACGGCTTCTTCGCATTCGCGTTTTATGACGCGGAGAAAAAAACGCTCCTGCTCGCGCGCGACCTCCACGGCGTGAAACCGCTGTACTGGTTCCACACGAACTCCGGCACGCTCGGATTCGCGAGCCGGTTCGACACGCTCCGGCTGTGCCCCGGCTGTCCCGGAGAAATCTCGGACGAAGCCCTTGCGAATTATCTGGCGTTCCAGTACATCCCGGCCCCGGCGACGATCCTGCGCGGCGTGAAGAAACTCCGCCCGGGGACGGCGGCGGTCTTCGACCTGAACACCGGGACCGTGCGCGAACTCGACTGGGGCGCGAAACTCGTTTCGGAGACGCCGGTGCCGGAAAACATTTCCTATCCCGACGCATGCGAGGCCGTCCGGGAACGCCTTCTGGACGCGGTGAAACGCCGTCTGATCGCGGACGTGCCGCTGGGTGTGTTCCTGTCCGGCGGGATGGACTCCGCCATCGTGACGGCCCTCGCCGCGCAATCGTCCGACGCGCCGCTGGAGTGCTTCTCCATCGGGTTCGACGATCCCCGCTACGACGAAAGCGCCGACTGCCGGATCGCCGCGGAACACCTCGCCAAGCTCGCCCCGCACGGGCTGCATCATCACATCAAGACCGTCCAGCCGCAGGATTTCGGCCTGCTGGCGAAGCTCGCGCGGGAATTCGGCGAACCGTACGCCGACGCATCCATGCTCCCGACGTACCTGCTCGCGGCGTTCGCGCGCGAACATGTCACGGTGGCGCTGAGCGGGGACGGAGCCGACGAGCTCTTCGGGGGGTACGAACGCTACCGCGCGATGGAACTGATCCGGCGGCTGAGGTCATTCACGCCGCCCGGGCTGTGGGACCTCGCGGCGAAAACTGTGCCGGACGCAGGGGAACGCACCGCATGCGGCCGGACGAAACGTTTCCTGCGCCTCGGAGCCATCCGCGACGAGGGGGGACGCTACGACGCGCTGATGTCCCACTTCGCGGCTGAGGCCATCGGACGGATCGCGCCCGACCTGAGCCATTTCCTGAGCGCGGGACGCATCCTGCCGGACGCGGACGGCCTCATGGCCTCGCTGATGGCCGACGACACGGCGCGGTATCTGCCCGGGGACGTGCTCACGAAGGTCGACGTGTGCTCCATGGCGTCGTCGCTCGAGGTCAGGAATCCATTCCTGGACCCGGGCGTGTCGCTCTTCGCGCGCGCCCTCCCCATCTCGTATAAAATCCAGGACGGCCGCCGGAAACGCATCCTCGGCGACGCGTTTGCCCGCGAGCTCCCGCCGGGCTGGGCCGAGCGCCGCAAACGCGGGTTCGGCGTGCCGGTGGCGAACTGGTTCCGCACGGTCTGGCGCGAACAGCTGAGATCGGCGCTGCTGGAGGAGCTGCCGAAACGGTGGGAGATGTTCGACCGCGACGGCATGGCGCGTCTCCTGAAAGAGCATCAGGAGGGCGTGCGCGACCACTCCTATCTGCTGTTTTCGCTCTTAATGCTGTCGTTTCCGGCCAAAAGCATGTGATTTTTCGTTTTTCGATTTGTAAAACGGCCAAGGATAAGTATTTTATATTGCATCAACAAACCACGAGGCTCCGGGACTCCGGGGCACCGCGCCGGGGAAACCATGCAGGAAAAGCGGTCCGGCGCGACAATTTCTGCTGAGGATTAGCGATGATCTGCGACATGACAAACGAAACCGAACTCAAGGAAGCGATGCACGAGCTGGGCATGCGCGCCCTGCGCGCCTCCCGCGCCCTCGCGACCGCCGATACGGCCAGCCGCGTGCGCTGGCTGCTGGCGATGGCCGACGCCCTGGAACGCGACACGGAAACCATCCTGGCCGCCAACGCCGAGGATCTGGCCGAAGCGAAGAAGAACGGCCTCGACGCCCCGAAACTGGAACGCCTGACCCTCACGCCGAAACGCGTGAAGGACGTGGCGGACGCCCTGCGTCATGTGGCCGGCCTGGACGATCCGGTCGGCCGTCTGCTCGAAAGCACCACGCGCCCGAACGGGCTCCGCATCGACAAGGTCTCGGTCCCGATCGGGGTCATCGCGATCATCTTCGAATCCCGCCCGAACGTGACGGTCGACGCCGCCGGGCTGTGCATCAAGTCCGGCAACGCCGTGATCCTGCGCGGCGGCAAAGAGGCCCTGCGCTCGAATACGGCCCTCGCGAAGTGCATTTCCGATGCGGGCGTTGCCGCAGGCATGCCCGAAGGAGCGGTCCAGCTGGTCCCGTTCAAAGGACACGAGGCCGTTTCCGTCATGCTGAAGATGAACGACTGCATCAACATGGTCATCCCCCGCGGCGGCGAACGCCTGATCCGCGCCGTGGTCGAACAGGCCACGATGCCGGTCATCAAGCATTACAAGGGCGTGTGCCACATCTTCGTGGACCACGTCTGCGACCAGGAGCAGGCACTCACGATCATCGAGAACGCGAAGTGCCAGCGCCCGAGCGTCTGCAACGCGCTGGAGACCATCCTGATCGACGCGTCCGTCGCGCCGGAATTCGCCCCCAAACTCGCCGCGAAGCTCAAGCAGCTCGGCGTGACCATGCACGGCGACGAGGCGTTCGCGAAGCTCGCCGCGCCGGTCGATGTCGTGCCCGCCACCGAG
>JAFYBD010000265.1 GCA_017540385.1 Lentisphaeria bacterium | reverse complement strand
GGTGATTCGAGAGGTGCCGCGGCGTACGTCCTGGGGGGCGCCAACGCTTTTTCCAGCTTCATCCACTCCAACGGCTTGATGAATGTTTCTTCCGGCGGTACGGCCACCTCGAACACGGTTTACACCGGAGGTTCCGCCATTGCGCACGCCGGCGGTCTCCTCAAAAATACCGTCGCTTCCGGCGGCGTGGTCGATCTCCTGCCCAGCGGCTCCGCCGTCTCCACGACGATCTACAGAGATACAGTGACGAGTCGCGGCGGCATGTGGGTCTCCAACGGGGCTGTCGCGACCAGCACCACCATTGACAGCGACGGCCAATTGTACATTCTGCCCGGAGGCATCGCCCTCGGAAGCAACTTTTTGAAAAACGGCACGGTTTGGGTCAATTCCGGAGCCAGGGCGTTCAATTTCCTCATGTCGGGCGGTGATTTCCGTGTTTCGACCGGCGGTATCGCCAGTGCTATCAATGTGGGAGCTGGCACCCTGCGCCTGCTCTCTACTTCGAGCGGTACGTCCGGGAGGGCTTATGGCGAATGGATCTCGATCTATGGCTCGGGCATCGCTTATGTCAACAGCAGCGCCATGCTGTCTTCCTCGTTCGTCCAGACCGGGGGTACGATCGGCGTGATGTCCGGCGGCAGCGCGATAGACGTTCAGGTTTCTTCCGGCGGCATGCTGCATGTTTACGCGGGAAGCGTTTCCAAAGCCAACGTCTTCACGAGCGGCGAAGCGCGGGTTCACGAGAGCGGATGGATTTCCGGCGGCAGCGTCTACGGTAAAGTGAGTGTTTTCTCCGGCGGTTCGGTGAACGATCTCAACGTCCTGCTCCTCGGAAGCATGGACGTGATGGGCGTGGCGGACAACTGCACGATCTACAGCGGCGGCCGGGTCTTCGTTTCCTCCGGCGGAAGGCTGAGCAATGCTTACGTTTCCAACGGCGGCATCTTCTATGTCTCGTCCGGCGGCACGGCGATGGTCAACAGCGGTATCGGGATCAGCGCCATGATTAACGGCGGCAACATGTTCGTCTCCTCCGCAAGGGTCAACAGGGTCGATCTTAACAGTGCCGGTGCCTTCACAGCCCGGGAAAGCTCCTATATCTCCAGAGGCGGCATTTCCGCCGGTACTCTTGCGCTTTCCGCCGGATGCAGCGCTGCGGATATCCAAGTCTACGGCCTCGGCACCGAAGTTGCTTTAGCGCAGTTGACGGTCATGAACAGCGCCATAACGAGCAATGGAATCATCTGCGGCGTGGACGGCCGTCTGAAAGTGAACTCCGGCGGATATGCCAAAAACATGCAAATCGCGTCCGCCGGCACCGCCACGATCAGCGGCATCATCGAATCCTGCACCGTCTCTTCCGGCGGATACATCAATGTCATCACCTCCGGCGCCCTGGCCAGCCGTACCTATGTCGGCGAGGGCGGTTTCATGGAGCTCAACAGCGGTACGGGCGCGGTCGTGACCTCCATCGGCTCGGGCGGCGCACTCTACGTCCAGTCCGGCGCCAGAGCCAATACCATCTATGTCAGCAACGGCGGTCAGTTCCTGGTGAAAAACGGCGGTTCCGCGTTCTCCGCCTACATCAGTCAGGGCGGCATCGCGACCATCAACTCCAGCGCGTCGCTCCTTTCCGCCACCGTCTTCTCCGGCGGTCTCCTGAACATCAACGGCGGCGAGGCCACCACGGTCATTGTCTCCTCCGCGGCTGGTCTGGTCGTCGCCGCAGGCGCGGGCCGTCTGGCCGACATCCTGGACGGTGGCCGTCTCACGATCATCGGCGGGTACGTTTACGGCTGTAACGTCAAGGAGGGCGGTTCCGCGCTCGGCGTGGGCGGCGCGTTCTGGGGGCACGTTTCCTCCGGCGGACAAGTCGTCCTCTCCGGCGGTTCGGTAGTCGAAATGACGGTCCACAACGGCGGAAAGGCGAAGATCGCCAAATCCTTCAATCTTGCCGAGGAAAACTGGATTGCTCTCAGTTCCGGCGGCATCCTGGATTTCGACTTCTCGAACCAGACCGGGGGCGGCTCGGCACTCCTCGGAGAGTTCCAGCGCGTCTCCGGCAACGGCGCCGTCTACACGCTCACCGTGGGCGACACTCAGGCGAAGGCCGAGTACCTGCTCGCGACGAACGCGGCGTCCTTCAAAAAGTCGATCACCGTGCAGAACACGGCCGGCGAGACTCTCGGTTCGCTCAATGTCGGCCAGATCGTGAACATCGGCGGCGTCAACTACGCCCTCAACCTGGGCGCGGACGACGTCCTGTCCGTCACGGTCGGGGCCGCGGTCTTCTCCGGTACGGCGAAATCCGACATCGACGGCAACGGCATCTCCGACGTGATGTTCGTCTGGACCGGCGAGCACGGCGACGGCAATTACCAGCACGGCTACTGGATGAACGGCACGAGCGAATGGCAGTCCGCAAACAGCAATCACCCCGCCGAATGGGACAACCTCGGCTGCTACGACATGACCGGCGACGGCAAGGCCGATTCCGTACTGGTCGGCAACGTCGAGGTCGGAGGCGTGAAGGGCGCGTACATCGGGTATTACGCCGACGCGAACGACCTGCCGGACGGCAGCACATGGGTGAACATCGGCTACCTCACGAACGAGAACGGCATCCTCTGGAAGAACAAAGTCGGAAATCTAACCGGCAACGCTTCCGGCGCGAACTCGATCGTGTGGTATGCCCCCGAGCTCTACGCGCTCGGCGCGTGGACCGACGGCACGGAGAACTGGGTCACGCTCAACAACAATTTCGGCGGCGACGCCTGGACGCTCATCGGCTGCGGCGACTTCAATGGCGACGGCAAGGACCAGGTCGTGATGGCGCTCAATGGCGGCGCGCAGTATTACGTCGTCGGCATCGACGGGGTCTCGTACGAACTCACGAAGAGCACCAACGAATGGGAAATCCGCGCCATCGGCGACTTCAAGGGCGATGGAAAGGACGACATC
>JAFYBD010000264.1 GCA_017540385.1 Lentisphaeria bacterium | reverse complement strand
AGGGCAGCCGCAAGGAGATGTTCGGCCCCACCAAGAACGCCACCGGCGTCGACTCCGCGGAGTCCTGCCGGGCGATGCTGGTGGCGCGCGACGCGCGGCGTCTCGAACTGGCGGGCGTCACCGTCCCGCGCAACCCCGACGGAACCCCGGCCGCCCTGGTCGAAATCTCGCCCCGGTGCGTGATCTGCGACGAGGACGCCGTCGAATATTTCCGTGCGAACCCGCCGGAGGCGATCCGGCCCGGACAGGAAAGGAGTTTCGGCAAATGATCCGCATCATCACGCTCAGCGAAGACGACATCCTCTTCGACCGCAAAGTCGCGGGCGAAGCGCTCGACAAGGCCGTGCGGCGCAAAACGCCGCTTCGTTTCACCGGCATCTGCCCCATCGGCGGCACGATCATGTTCGTCTTCAACGAATGTGCCGCCGGCGACCCCGGCGACCGCGACGCCCGTTTCGTCTTCGCCCAGCTGCCCTCGCGCGACCCGGAGGAGGTCTCGGCGACCATCCTGAGCCGTTATTCCGGCGGATTCGACACGCTCGGCACGTTCAGCATCGGCGACGACCTCTGGGGGCTTTTCAAGCGCATCCCCGGCCATGCCTGATCCCGGTCCAGACCAGCAGACGGAACCTGTCCCGCCTCAGCCGGAACGCCTCTCCGCACGAAAACGGTCCTGGCGGAAACGTCTCGGCGACGCGGGCGAACGCGACGCCGCGCGGATGCTGGCGCAGAAGGGCTACACGATCCTGCTCCGCGACTGCCGCACTCCGAAAGGCGAGCTGGACCTCGTCTGCCTCGACGGTGCGGCATACGTCTTCGTGGAGGTCAAAACGCGTTACTGCCATTTCCACCGGTGGGGCTCGTCCCTGCCGGAACCGTGGCGCGAACTCTCCGAAGCGCAGAAACTGCGCATCCGGCGCGGCGCGATCTCGTTCCTGCACGACCTCGGCGAGCGCGCTTCCGAACGTCTCTTCCGGTTCGACCTCGTGGAAGTCCTGCGGGGGCCGTTCGGTCCGGTGGCGATCCGTCATCACGTGAACTTCATGGACCCCGGACGGCGTTCGAAATCGGGCATCCCCGGCCGCGTCTTCCGCCGCAGGACGAACTCCGCGACGGAGTCCATCGGATTCCCGGTGGAATGACTCCGCTCCCCCGCGGGGCTCCCGACGCGGGAAAAGAGGCAAAAGTTTTCGCGTGTTTCGGTTTGAAAAATGGGAAAAGCATGGTACAGTATTTAGTGTACGGGCGAAGCACACGCGCCCGCGACCGTGACAACCCCGCATCTTTTCAGGAGCTTTTTCTCTCATGGCATCGGATCGCCTCGCATTCATCATCGGCGCCTCCCGCGGCATCGGGAGCGCAGCGGCTCTGCGCCTCGCCCGGGACGGATTCAACATCGCGGCTTCCTGCCGCGGCGACACGTCGCGCCTGGACGGTCTGCGCTCGCAGCTCGAAGCCATGGGCCGGACGTTCCTGCCGGTCTCGCTGGACGTGACCGATCGCGAAGCATCCATCCGCACCGTCACGGAGCTCTTCGGCGAACGTCCGCCTTTCGCGGTCGTCTACAACGCCGGCATCTCGAAAGACGATCTTTTCGCCTGGATGTCCTCGCGCGAATGGGACGACGTGGTCCGGACCGGGCTCGACGGGTTCTACAACTGCGTCCAGCCGCTCATCCAGCCCATGATGTCGCAGAGATGCGGCCGCATCATCGCGATCAGCAGCGCCTCCGGCCAGGTCGGCCGACCCGGCCAGGTGAACTATTCCGCAGCGAAGGCCGGCCTCATCGGCGCGGTGAAGGCGCTCGCGGGCGAACTCGGCAAACGCGGCATCCTCGTGAACGCCGTCGCGCCGGGCGTGATCGACACGGAAATGACCCGCGACCTCGACATGACAAAAATCCTGCCGCTGATCCCCCTCGGCAGAAAGGGCACGCCGGAGGAAGTCGCAGCAGTGATCTCGTTCCTCGCAGGCCCGTACTCGGACTACGTCACCGGCCAGGTCATCGGCGTCAACGGAGGTCTGGTATGCTGAACGTATCCCCGCAAACTCTCGCACTCGCAACCGGGAGGCGCGCATGAACGGTCTCAAACGCGTCGTCATCACCGGCTGCGGCGTCTACAGCGCCCTCGGCGACACCCCCGCGGCACTCTTCGACAATCTCGCGCAGGGGAAAAGCGCTGTTGTCCGGGCGGGCGAAGACGAACATTTCCTGCCGACCGCACCGGCTCCCCGCGACCCGGAACGTTTCCGCGTCCTCCCGCGCACGCTCCGCCGCGCCATGGCCCCGTCGGCATGCTTCACCGCGATGGCCGGGCTCGCCGCACTGAACGATTCCGGCCTCACGCGCGACGACCTTGTCGCGCTGAACGCCGGTTGCGCGGTGGGGTCCACGATGGGCTCCGTGAGCGCGCTCCGCGACGGGTATTCGCTGGTCTTTTCCGGGCAGAGCGACAGGCTCTCGCCCATGCACTTTTTCAAGAGCGCGTCCCACACCACGGCGTTCAACCTCGCGCGCACGCTGGGCCTGCAGGGCGCGATCTACTCGCCGTGTTCCGCCTGCGCGTCCGGCCTTCAGGCCATGGGACTCGGGGCGGCGCTGATCGCATCCGGCCAGACCGAAGTCATGTTCTGCGGCGGAGCGGACGAGACCGGTTCCGAAGTCTCCGGCTCCTTCGCGCTCATGTACGCCCACGCCCCGGCCGAAGGCGACCCGCAGGAGAGCCCGCAGCCGTTCTCGGCGCACCGCAAGGGGCTCGTCTGCGGCGAAGGCGCCGGGATCTTCTGCCTCGAGGAATACGAGCACGCCAGGCGTCGCGGCGCGCACATTTACGGCGAGATCGTCGGCTACGCGTCCAACAGCGGCGGCACCGGGCTCAGCCAGTCCGACGCGCCCGCCATCGCGCGCTGCATGACGGCGACCTGCGCCATGGCCGGGATCGCGCCGTCCGACATCGACTACATCAGCGCCCACGCCACCTCGACGCTTCAGGGCGACGCTGCCGAAGCGGCCGCCATCCGCGACGTTTTCGGCGATTCCGTCCCGGTCTCCAGCCTGAAAGGCCACCTCGGGCACACGCTGGGCGCATCGGGACCGCTGGAAATGGCCGCCGTATTCGAAATGGCCCGTCACAACCTCCTCATCCCCACGCGGAACCTGCGCGACGTCGCCGACGACTGCGCCGGGATCGACCATGTCACGGCCCCGCGCGAAAAGAAAATCCGCGTCTTCTTCAAGAATTCCTTTGCATTTGGCGGCATCAACGCCTCCCTGATCTGCAAAATCAACGTATGACAACACCTAATCCCGGAGAAACAATATGAATCTCACACGTCAAGAAATCATCGAAGCGGTCAACGGCGCCCTCGTCAACGAGATGGAACTCGACCCCGCCGATCTCGCCCCCGAAAAAACATTCTTCGACGACCTCGGCCTCGACAGCCTCGACATGGTCGACCTCATGATCGGCCTCCAGCGCAAATTCGGCGTGTCCCTGCGCGAGAACGAGGAGATCAAGAAAGTCCGCACGCTCGGGGACGTCTACGACTTCTTCGAAAAATATCAGGCCGAGCTCACCCGCCAGGCCGAAGAAGCGAAAAAACAGGCCGGACAGCCCGCGAACGGCCAGTAAAGGCAACCAACCAAGGCTAACCATAAGGCAAACCGCCCAGTCAAAAGGACCCGCACGGTGTTTTCCCTCGTCGTCTACACGCACATGGTCATCTGCATACTCCTGTATTGCATCGTGGCATCCCCGTTCTTCCTCGTCGCGGGGATATTCTGCGTCTGCACGGGGAGATCGTTCGAGGTCCCGGTCCGCAAATTCATCCGCACGTTCGGCCGTTTCATGATCCGCTGCTGGTACTCCATCTACATCCCGGTCCGCCTCGAGGACCGTTCCGGCTGCGGTGCCGACCACGGCATTTTCGTGGTGAACCACCGGTCGTCGTCCGATCCCTTCCTGGTCTCGATCATCCCGGCTGCCGGGGCCGCGATGGCCGCCGCGAAGGGATGGGCGCTGCACATGCCTTTCTTCGGCGTCTTCGCCCGGATGGGCGGGTTCATCGACGTGAACAACCTCACCTACGACGAGATCGTGGAGCAGACCCGGCGCGCCCTGAGCGATTCCGGCACCATCTACGTCTTCCCCGAGGGAACGCGGTCCGGCTCGCGCACCATGGCGCAGTTCCACAGCGCGTTCTTCCGCGCCGCGAAGGACCTCGGGGCTCCGTTGATCCCGGTCGCGATCGCGGGCAACGAACGCAGCCCCGACCGGTCGTTCCGCATGTTTCCCAGCCGGGTCATCATGCGGATCCTGCCGCCGATCCCGCAGGAGAGGATCGCGAACGAGCCTCATTTCCGCATCCAGCGCGAGGTCCACAGGATCCTCGAGGAGGAGACCGCCGAACTCGACCGCGAGATCGACGCGTGGAAGCAGGCCGGACGGTATCCTTTCCGTCCCGTATCCGCCAAATCAGCTTAAACATTCACATACCGCTCATAAGGAATTCATGAACCATGACTGAATCCGAAACTCCGAAAACCAACAAACCCGTCCTCGATCACGAGGTGCTCCGGGCAAAACTGCCGTTTCCGGCGGCCGGGCTGCTGCCGCACGGCGAACCCTTCGCGCTGATCGACACGATCGTCGACGAATGGGACCAGGGCGGCAAGACGTCCTCCGTGGTGCATCCCGACCATCCGCTGGCGGGTGCCGACGGCGCCACCGGCGCGGAAACGTTCATCGAATACGCCGCGCAGACCGCCGCCGCACTCGACGCCTTCCAGCGCCAGGACAAGTCCTTCGGCGGACTTCTGGTCGAGGTCGTCGACTCCGAGTACACCGCCATCCCGCACGTCGGCGACACCGTGGACGTCGTCATCAACGTCCAGTACGACCTCGGCAAGTGGCGCGGCATCGGCTACGAGGCGTTCCTGAACGGCACGCCAGCCGCGAAAGGCACGCTGAAACTCTTCCTGACCAACTACGAAGAGAAAAAATGACGTTCAAGACGGCGCTCCGCATCCTGACGGCGATTCCGGCCGTCTGCGCATCCCTCGTCTTCGCGGGGGAGATTTCCGCGCAGACTGAGGACAAAACGCCGGAAACCAAGGCCAAGGCCGTCGCGGCCGACCCGGCGGAGCTGCTGCTGAACATCGCGAATTTCAGGACGCTCCGCACGAAATTCGTGCAGACCAAGCGCCTGAAAGCGTTCAAGAAGCCGATGGTCCTGAACGGCGAGCTCTGCCTCGACCGCGTCGGCAAACGGTTCGCCTGGCACGTCGAGAAGCCGCTCCGGTACTCCTGCATCATCGCGGACGGCAAGCTCACCCAGTGGGACGAGGACTCCGACAAGACCGTCTCCGTGCCGTTCTCCAAATACCCCATGCTCGAAATGCTCTCCGACGCCATGACTGCGTTCGCGTCCGGCGACGTGAAGGCGCTGGAAAAAGATTTCGAAGCCGCCCCCGGCAAGGACGGCTCCATCCTCCTCAAACCCCGCTCGGAACGCTTCGCAGCCTCGCTCATCACCGAGGTCGAGCTTTTCCTCGACGACGCCGGAAAACAGATCGTGAAGGTCGTCGCCACCGAGAAATCCGGCGACGTGACCGAGCTCGTTTACTCCGACTCCGTCTTCGACTCCGACATCCCCGATTCCCTCTGGCAGGCCAAACGCAAATGAAATTCCCCGTGCAGCGGCTCATTCTCTTCGGATTACGCCGCCCGGTCCTCGCGGCGGGCCTGTCGCTTCTCGCGCTCCTCCTGGCCGCCCTGCCCCTCCTCACCGCGTCGTTCAGCGCCGACATCACGCGCATGCTCCCCACCGGCAGCATGTCGGAAGAGGCATGCCGCGTCCTGCTCGGGTCCGGACTCTTCAACCAGTCCGCCATCCTCTTCACTGCGGAAACGGAGGAACGCATCGACGCCGCGTCGTCCGAGATCGACCGCATCGCCGCCGAGATCGCCTCCGTCCCCGGCGTCACGCGCGTCGACAACCGGTTTCTGCCGGACGACCTGCCCGCCACCCTCGCGGCCTTCCAGGAATGGCTTCCGCAATTCCAGCCGTTTTCCGGGCTTGACGCCGCCGGGATGGTT
>JAFYBD010000263.1 GCA_017540385.1 Lentisphaeria bacterium | reverse complement strand
TGCATGTCTTCAGCCGCGGCGAGGCAAACTCCGCCACGGTCTACGACGGCGGCTCGATCCGCATCTCCTCCGGCAGTACGGCGTATGGCATCATGCTGAGCGGCGGCGAACTGGCCGTCCTTGACGGAGGCAGCGCGAGAACCATCTCGGCCTGCGCCACCGGCGCGTTGACCATTTACAGCGGCGCTATCGTGAGCGAGGTCAATCTCCAATCCGGCGGCATCCTGAACCTGTTCGGCGGCATGCTGAACGACAGCCGCACGAGGTTCAACAACGCCGTCAGCGTGTGTGTCAAAGACGGCAGCGTCCTGACCTCCGCCGAATTCAGAGGGTCCAACACCGCCATCGGCGTCTCCAGCGGCGGCACCCTGACCTCCGCCACACTCGACGGAGGCTCCATGAACCTTACCGTCTTCGACGGCGGCATCGCGAAAAATACCGTGGTCGACGGATACCGTAATACGTTCTTCATCGTCGAATCCGGCGGGACCGCGATCAATACCACAATTAAAACAAACGACGGCGGCATGATCGTCCGCGGCGTCGCGGAGGTCGTCAGCGCGGTTGCAGTCAGCGCCGTGGTCAACGTCGAGTCGGGCGGCATCCTGAGCAGCGCCAACGTGACATCCTCCGCCTCCATCGTAGTCTCCGAGGGCGGCGCGGCGTACAACACCGTGGTCAACTACTACGGGTCCATGACGGTCTTAGCCGGCGGCATGGCTGTTGTGCTCAATATCAACAACGGCAAAATGAGCGCCATGGGCGAGGTACACGACGCCACGATCCTCGGCGGCAGCATGACGCTCACCGGCCCCGACGCGCTGGCCTCATACACCGTGGTCGGGTCCCGCGGGTCGATGTTCGTCGTCTCCGGCGCACTGGCGAGCGTGACCACCGTCGAGACCGAAGGAATGGCACGCATTGTTGCCGGAGGCGTCATGAACGGCGTTACCGTCTACTCCGGCGGCAGAGTCAACGTCACCAGCGGCGGCAAGCTCACCGGCAGCATGTACTTCGCATACGGCGCGTCCGCTTCCGTCTCCTCCGACAGTATCGTCGACTTCGACCTCACCTGCGCTACGCCCGCGCCCGACGACCCCGCCGCCACACCCGTCGCCGGAGTCGTCGTCGGCGCCATCCCCATTCTCAACGACTTCACCGCGATCACGGGCGCCCCGACCTTCACGCTCACGGTCTCCGATGTCCTGGCAAACGGCGTATATACCCTTGCGAACAACGCGGCCAGTTTCGTCGGCACGATCTCGGTCTATGACACGGACGGCGTCGGCTACGGCGAACTCGGCCTCGACCAGACCGTTACCGTGAACGGCAGGGACTACACGCTGTCGCTGAACGACACCGTGACCGGAAGCGACCTCACCGTGACCATCTCCGGCGAAATCCCGCCGACCCCGACCTTCTCCCTCGCGCGCGGCGACCGCGACGGCAACGGCGTCTCCGACGTGATGTTCGTCTGGACCGGGAACACCTTCGCGCACGGTTACTGGATGAACGGCACCAACGACTGGTGGAGCGCGAACGCCTCCGGCGTCTCCCCGGAATGGGACAACCTCGGCAGCTACGATATGAGCGGCGACGGCAAGGCCGATGCCGTGATGTTCGGCAACGTGGAACTCAACGGGTCGAAGGGCGCGTACATCGGCTACTACCAGGACGGCGACGACGCGGACGGCTGGGTCAACATCGGCTTCCTCGACAACTCCGAGAACATCGAGTGGCATAACGCCGTCGGCAACCTCACCGGCAGCGGACACGATCCCACCCCGGCGGGCGGACCCGTCGTCACAGGCCCGGAGACCAACTCCATCGTCTGGCACGCCCCCGAACTCGGCGCGCTCGGCGCGTGGACCGAAGGCACCAACAACTGGGTCAACATCGGCGCGGGATACGATTCCCACTGGACGCTCGTCGGCTGCGGCGACTTCAGCTACGACAGCGCCGCCGATTCCGTGGTCATGGCGTACAACAACGGCGAGAAGTATTATGCCGTGGCCATCGACGGCACGGCCACGGAACTCGGCGAGTCCGACAGCGGCTGGGAAGTCCGGGCGATCGGCGACTTCAATGCCAACGGCGTCGACGACATCGTGGCGTTCCATCAGGAAACCGGACTCGTGGCCATGTGGTCCGACGGCCTGTGCGCACGCTGGGTTCAGCTCGGCCAGCTTGACGCCGCCGACTGGTTCGTGGCCGGATGCGGCGACTACAACGGCGACGGCACCGACGACCTGCTCGTGCGTCAGTATTCCTCCGGCATGCTCGGGTACTATTCCAACGGCGACATGAGCCAGTGGAATGTCCTCGGCTACGGCGTCGACATGGACTGGACGGTCATCGCGTAAACAGCAAGCTCGAAACAACCTCAAAACCAATCGCCGCGACGGTCATCCCGCCGCGGCGTTTTTTCAGTCGGAAAGCCGGAACCCGCCTTGAGGTCATCTCTGAAAATTGGTTTTCGGCGGCTTTTCGCGTCTGGACAAAGTCCAACTGGCAAGATTTTCGGAGGTTACCTTCAGGTAGCCACACTCAAATCTTCCTGCATTGGCCTTTTTGCCCATACGCTGAAAATCCATCCGATCTTTTTTGAGATACCCTTGACTTTTCTCCCGGGCGGCGATACATTATCCTTCGCATCGGACAGCCCGACCCAAAGGAGATTCGCCATCATGAAGGACACCCAGAGTTCACCCGTTCAACCGCGCATCTACATCGATTTCCTCGCGATCGTTTCCGCGTTCGCGGTCGTCATGCTCCATGCGAACGGCGTTTTCTGGAGTCATCCGGCCGGCAGGCTGTGGATCACGTCCAACTGCATCGAAGCGATGTTCTATTTCGCGGTCCCGATCTTCTTCATGATCTCGGGCGCGACGCTGATGGACTACCGGGACAAATATTCGACGAAGGAGTATTTCATCCGGCGGGCGATCCGGGCCGGGATCCCGTTCCTCGCGTGGAAGACCGGCTGCGTCCTGGCGCTCGGCAATCTGTCGTACGGCCATTTCTTTTCCAGGGAAACGGCATTGATCTTCCTCAACGAATTCTGCAATTCGTCCATCATCCCGGTCTACTGGTTTTTCCTCCCGCTCTTCGTGATCTACCTCTCGATCCCGTTTCTGGCCTCGGTGCGTGAGAAACGGACGAACTTCGGCTACGTCATCGCGTGG
>JAFYBD010000262.1 GCA_017540385.1 Lentisphaeria bacterium | reverse complement strand
GATCCGCCCGGCGTTCGGCGGCAACATCATCGCCACCATCGTGAACACCTGGGAAGATCCCCAGATGGTCACTGTCCGCGAGGGCGTCATGAAGATGGGCGAACCCGACGCCTCCCGCACCGGCACGATCACCCGCGTGACTCCGGCCCTGACCGCTCAGGAAATGGTCGTGAAGGTCATCGAACGCGTCCGTCAGGAGAAGTCCGTGAACCTGAAGGGCGCGCAGATCATCGTGGCCGGCGGTTACGGCGTCGGCTCCGCCGCGAACTTCAAGCTCATCCACGAGCTCGCGAAGACCCTCGGCGGCCAGGTGGGCGCTTCCCGCGCCGCCGTCGATGCAGGCTGGATCGACCACGACCACCAGATCGGCCAGACCGGCGTGACCGTCCGCCCGAAACTCTACATCGCCTGCGGCATCAGCGGTTCCGTGCAGCACCGCGCGGGCATGGCGGAGAGCAAGAAGATCATCGCCATCAACACCGACCCGGCGGCCCCGATTTTCTCCGTGGCCCACTATGGGATCATCGGCGACCTGAACCAGGTGATTCCGATGATGATCAAAGCGTACAAATCGAAAGCCTGAGGAGAACATCATGTCCAATTTTTTCACAGACAACGCCGACCTGCTCTTCACACTCGACAACCTTGAAATCCAGGAGGCCATGAGCCTCATCGAGAAGGATTACACCGAGGCTCAGAAGTACGACACCGCTCCCGAGAGCTTCGAAGACGCCCTCGACAGCTTCCACCGCATCCTCGACGTCATCGGCGACGTCGCCGGCGAACGCATCGCTCCCCGCGCCCGTCAGGTCGACGAGGAAGGTCCGAAGTTCGAAAACGGCGTCGTGACCTACCATCCGCTCACGGTCCAGAACCTAGACGACCTGAAGGCCGCCGGTGTGATGGGCGTGATCCTGCCCCGCCAGTACGGCGGACTCAATTTCCCGCTCTCCGTCTACACGATGATGACCGAGATGGTCTCCCGCGCCGACGCGAGTCTGCAGAACCTCTTCGGCCTCCAGGACATCGCCGACACCATCTGCGAGTTCGGCTCCGAGGAACAGCGCCAGAAATACATCCCGCGGTTCGTCACCGGCGAAGCCGACGGCTCCATGGACCTCACCGAGTCCGATTCCGGTTCCGACCTGCAGTCCGTCCGCCTGAAAGCCACGCAGGACGCCGACGGCAAATGGTACCTCGACGGCATGAAGCGCTTCATCACGAACGGCTGCTCCCAGATCCACCTGGTGCTCGCCCGCTCCGAGGAAGGCACCACCGACGGACGCGGCCTCTCGATGTTCATCTGCGAGAAGTGCCCGCAGCTGGTCGTCCGCCGCATCGAACACAAGATGGGCATCCACGGCGTCGCCACCTGCGAACTGCAGTTCAACCACGTCCCGGCCGAACTCTGCGGCATGCGCAAGCGCGGCCTCATCAAGTACGTCATGTCCCTCATGAACGGCGCCCGCGTCTCCATCAGCGCGCAGGCCGTCGGCATCGCCGAGGCCGCCTACCGCGAGGCCCGCAAGTACGCCTCCGAACGCGAGCAGTTCAAGCAGAGCATCGACAAGTTCCCGGCGATCTACGACATGCTCGCCCGCATGAAGACCCAGCTGGCGGCCTCACGCGCGCTCCTGTACGAAACGACCCGCTGCGTGGACCTCCGCCAGGCGTACGTGCACCTCTCCGAAGGCGCGGAGAAACCCGATCCGGCCATCCGCGAGAAGGCCAAGATGTACGTCTCCCTCTGCGACGTCCTGACCCCGATGTCGAAGGCGCTCTCCACCGAGTCCGCGAACAAGATCTGCTACGACTGCATCCAGATCCACGGCGGTACCGGCTACATGCACGACTTCGACGCCGAGCGTCTCTACCGCGACGCCCGCATCACGAACATCTACGAAGGCACCACCCAGCTCCAGGTCGTGGCGGCCATCGGCGGCGTCATGGGCCGCACGCTCGACGGACGCATCGCCGAAATGATGGCGTTCATCCCGGACGACGGTCTCTACGGCGAGCTGAAGGGCATCGTCTCCGGCATGCTCGAGAAGCACCGCGTCTCCATCGACTACGTCGCCGGCATGAAGCAGACCGCCCCGGATTACCGCAACCTCCGTGCCCGCAGCCTGGTCGAGAACGAGACGTTCATCTACGCCGGCCTGCTGCTCCTCCGCGACGCGAAGAAGGATCCGGCGCGCCTCGCCATCGCCGAGCGCTACATCCGCGACGCGAAGTTCGATTTCATCCGCAACTACGAACTCATCATGAGCGGCGACTGCACCGTCATCGACCGTCATGAAGAGGTCACCGCTTACTGATTCATCTGAAAGGAGTTCTCCATGAACAACGAGTATCTTCTCCGGGCCAAACAGGTCATCCCGGATGCGAAAGTCCTGATCGTGCTGGCCTCCAAGCGCGCTGCCATGCTCGCTTCCGGCAAGTCCCGTCCCATGGTGCGCTGCAAGGAAGACAACTTCCTCGACATCGCCCTGCTGGAAATCGCCGAAGGCAAACTCGAAGCCGAATTCAGCCAGGCCGGCGAAAACGACATCCTGAACGAACTCGAAGCACTGAAGAAGGCCAGTCAGGCCGCGGAAGAACCCATCAAGAAGGCCCCGGTGGAGTAATCCTCCGGGCTTTCACGGAGCATCAGTCATGTCTGCTGTCACCATCGTCATGGGGAGCAAGAGCGATCTTGCGTCCCTCCAGGGCGCTTTCGACACCCTTCGGCAGTTCGGCGTGTCCTTCGCGGCGCGGATCCTCTCCGCCCACCGGACCCCGGACGAGGCCGCCGATCTGGCGAAGAACGCCGCCGCCGACGGCACGAAGGTCTTCATCTGCGCAGCCGGTATGGCCGCGCACCTCGCCGGTGTGATCGCCGCGCACACGACCCTGCCGGTCATCGGCATCCCGATGGCCTCCGCGCCGTTCAACGGCTTCGATTCCCTCCTCGCCATGGTTCAGATGCCCCCCGGCATCCCGGTCGCCACGGTGACCGCGGGCGGAGCGGGCGGCAAGAACGCCGCGCTGCTCGCGATCGAAATGCTCGCGCTCGCCGATGAATCCCTCGCCGCGAAGTTGAAGGACTTCCGCAGGGAACAGGCCGCGAAGGTCCTCGCCGACGACGCGGCTTTGCAGGAGTCGCTGCGACAGTAATCGCGCGGAATCTCCACCCGAATACCAAACGACCCGGGCACCCCCGAAAGGGCG
>JAFYBD010000261.1 GCA_017540385.1 Lentisphaeria bacterium | reverse complement strand
CACCTCGTAGCCGGGGTGATCGGGGAAGCCGATGTAATAGACTTTTCTGACCTCGGGACGTTCCCGCAGCCAGTACGCGATCTTCTCCGCGTTCGCCGCCTGTTTTTCCAGGCGCACGGACAGGGTCTTGATCCCGCGTTCCAGCAGGAAACAGTCGAACGGCGCCAGGCACGCCCCGATCGACTTCGCGCAGTCACGCATCTTTTCCGCGAGCTCCGGTGTCTTCACGATCACGAACCCCGCCAGGGTGTCGTTGTGCCCGCCGAGGTATTTCGTGCCGCTGTGGACCACGATGTCCGCGCCCAGCTCCAGCGGACGCTGGAAGAGCGGCGACAGGAACGTATTGTCCACGATCAGCAGGGCTCCGACCGAATGTGCGATCTCCGCCACAGCCGCGATATCCGTGACCTGCATGGTCGGATTGCTCGGCGTTTCCAGGTAGACCGCTTTCGTGTCCGGACGCAGTTTCTTCCGCACGTTTTCCGGGTCGGTCGTGTCCGTGAAGTCGAACAGCAGTCCCGCCGAGACCGCGTTGTGGCGGAACAGCCGGAGCGTGCCGCCGTAGAGGTCGTCCCCGGAGATGATGTGCCCGGAGGACTCGAAGATGTTCATCAGCGCCGTCTCGGCCGCCATGCCGCTTGAAAACGCGATGGCGTCGAACCCGCCTTCGAGCTCGGCGATCCTGGCTTCCAGGGCGGCGCGCGTGGGATTCTGCATCCGGGAGTAACTGTACTCGGATTCCCTGTCGATCCCCTCGTGCACAAATGTCGCCGACTGGAAAATCGGCGTGGCGATCGCCCCGAAAGCCGACTTCGTACATCGGACGGGATGCACGCACATGGTGTCTTTCTTATACATCTCAGTTCCACTCCTTTCCGGGCCGACGCTAAACACGACCAAACAAGTCATGTTTAGACCTAAAAAAACATATCGCGAGCACACCCGCGAATCAATTGCCAGAAGCTAATATACCACCAGAGAACAAAAAGTCAAGCCTATTGCCGATTATTTCAGTAGTTTTTATGCTTTTCCGAGAGATTGCCGGATGCGATGCCGGAAGCGTGTTCCGATACGGCGGACGACCCGGATCGCAGACGCGAAATGCCGCCGAATACCAATTTGTAGAGGGCCCATTCATGCCCGGCCGGTCGCGCCGAGATCCCAGCCGAGCTTCAAAAGCCCCTCGCAACCGCTCACGACATCGTCCCATGTGGCATCGAAATCGCCCGTGTACCAGGGATCGGCGACTTCCTCGCCGGGGCGGCCCGCGTAATCGAGGAGCAGCACAATCTTGTGCTCGGGATCCCCGTCCGTGATGCGGAGCGCGTTGCGGACGTTGTTCCGGTCCATGCAGACGATCAGGTCGTAGTCGTCGTAATCCGCCCTCGTCATCTGCCGGGCGCGATGTCCGGCGCAGGCGATCCCGTTTTCGGCGAGTTTCCTGCGGGCAGGCGGATAGACCGGACTGCCGAGTTCCTCGCGGCTGGTGGCCGCGGACGCGATCTCATATCGGCTCTCCAGATTACTCCGGCGGACGAGGTCCTTCATCACGAACTCCGCCATGGGGCTGCGGCAGATATTGCCGTGGCAGACGAAGAGGATCCTGATAGGCGAAAACGTATTCAGAATGACGATCCCTGAAAAAGATTTCGGATGGCGGAGAACTGTTTATTTCTTCGGCTGTTCCGCGGTGCCGAAGATACCTTCCTTCGAGAACGGCACGGGGTTGATGGTCCCGTCCGCGTTGAACGTCATTTTATCGACGCAGACCGCGCGGTTGTAGTCGCCGCCGTTGGCGCCAGTGTGGTAGAAAAGATACCATTCGCCGTTGAAATTCGCCACGCCCGGATGATTGGAGCCGCAGTTGCCGGAACGCTCCATCAGGATGCCCTTCGCCTCGAAGTGTCCGTCGACTTTGTCGCCGATGGCGTAGGCCAGTTTTTCGGGGTTTCCGCAGGCATAGACCAGATAATATTACCCGTCGCGCTTGAAGATCCACGGACCTTCTTCAAACGGCATATTCTTCAAATCGATGTCAAGCGTCTTCACCTCACCGTCGAGCTCGACCATGTTCTTTTTAAGTTTGGCGTAATAGCACTTTTTGTTGCCCCACACGAGCCACGCCTGACCATCGTCGTCGATCCACACGGTCGGGTCGATGCACGCCCAGGAATGAGTCGTGGCGAAACACTGGGCCGGGGTCACAAGCTGCTTGCCGATCGGGTCCTTGTACGGTCCCTCCGGCTTGTCTGCGACCGCCACGCCGATGCCGTTGCCGTTGGTGCTGATGTACAGATAATACTTGCCGTCGCGCGGGATCATCTGCGCGGCGTAGGCCGTATGCGTGCCGTCCCACTTGAACTCGTCCACGGAAAGCGGAGTCGGGTATTCCGTCCAGGTCTTCATGTCCTTCGTGGAGAAGAGGCACCAGTCGCGCATCCTGAAATTGCGGTTCATGCGGCCGTTCGGGGCGGTCTCGTCGTGGCTGGTGATCATCCACAGCGTGTCGCCGATCACGACCGGCGCGGGGTCGGCGGTGAACTTGTGGGAGAACATCGGATTCCCGGTCGGCTTGTATTCCTTCGGGGCGGATGTGGCCTGCGCCGGAGTCTGCGCGGCGGGTTGTGCGGTCGCGGCCGCGGGAGCCTGTGCGGCACAGTGGGCTGCGAGCGAGATGGCGGTGACGGTGCAAAGGACGGAGAAGCGATGTTTTGCGTTCATTTTGGCGGTCTTTCTT
>JAFYBD010000260.1 GCA_017540385.1 Lentisphaeria bacterium | reverse complement strand
TGCCAACCAGCGTTTGCGCCTTCAGATTGCCCTGATCTGCCGCCAGTTTGTAGTGTTCGACCGCCGATTTGTAATCTCCCGTCCTGTAGGCGGCCTTGCCTGCCTTGAACTCCGCATGACCGGGCTCCTCGAACATTTTGTATGCAATGAACGCCGCACCGATCAAAACGACCGCGATGACCGCAAGGACAATACTTCGTCTCATTTTCGTGTTCAACATCATTTCAGGCCTTATGGGGTGGCGGACGAAAAAGGGAAGCCGTCGATCCTGTTCAGATGTGGCGGCTTCCCGGTTGTTGAGCTTGCTTCCTTTCAGCTGACGGATGCTCAGCGGTCCACGCGGGCGCCGCCTCCGCCGACCAGCTTTTCGACCTCGGCCAGACGCGCCATCGAGGTGTCGCCGGGGGTGGTCATGGCGAGCGCGCCGTGGGCAGCGCCGTACTCGACCGCGAGCGCGGGATCGCCCTTCTCCAGGAACCCGTAAATGAGGCCGGAGGCGAAGCTGTCGCCGCCGCCGACGCGGTCGAAGATCTCGAGCCCGTCGCGCTGTTTGGCCTGGTAGAACTTGCCGTCGCTCCAGACGATCGCGCTCCAGTCGTTGACCGTGGCGGTGCGGACGGTGCGGAGCGTGGTGGCCGCGGCCTGGAAGTTCGGGTAGACGGAGACGGCGCGTTCGATCATCTTGCGGAAGTTCGCCGGGTCGATGGCGCTGATGTTCGCGTCGAGGCCCTCGACCTCGAATCCGAGGCAGGCGGTGAAGTCCTCCTCGTTGCCGATCATCACGTCCACATACTGCGCGATCTCGCGGTTGACTTCGCGGGCGCGTTCCTTGCCGCCGATGGCCTTCCACAGCGACGGACGGTAGTTCAGGTCGTAACTGGTCACGGTGCCGTATTTCTTGGCGGCCTTCAGCGCCTCGATCACGACTCCGGGCGTGGTGTCGGAGAGCGCGGCGAAAATGCCGCCCGTGTGGAACCAGCGGCTGCCGAGCTTGCCGAAGATCATGTCGAAGTCAATGTCGCCGGCCTTCAGCTGGGACACGGCCGTGTTGCCGCGGTCGGAACACCCCACCGCGCCGCGGATGCCGTAGCCGCGTTCCGTGAAGTTCAACCCGTTGCGGACCTGACGCCCCACGCCGTCGTACGGGACCCACTTGATGAGCGACACGTCCACGCCGCCCTGAAGCATGAAATCCTCGACCAGACGGCCGACCGGATTGTCCGCGAGCGCCGTGATCGCGCCGGCGCGGAGGCCGAAACACCGCCTTAACCCGCGCGCCACGTTATACTCGCCGCCGCCCTCCCACACCGCGAACTGGCGGGCCGTGTGGATGCGCCCCGGACCCGGATCGAACCGGAGCATGATCTCCCCGAGGGAAAGAATGTCGTACTTGCAGGAATCGGCGGACTTGATCTTGAGCATGATGAACTCCTTCGTGTAAATGGTTTCGTCGCATGCGACCGGGGTGAAACGCGCCGCAAAGCACGCCCCGCGGCACCTCGAAACGCTGCCGCTTCGGGGACCGGGTCACACCCCGGCCGAGGCCGTTGATGGATCGCACCATTTAATATAGCCGCATTTGCCCGGTTTTACACCCGGAAACCACTTTTTTTATCGAAAAAAAAGGGCTTTCCCTTGATTTTGCCTCTTTCCGTGCTAAATTATATGAACACGGATGCCAGCATAGCTCAGTCGGTAGAGCGGTTCACTCGTAATGAACAGGTCATCGGTTCGATTCCGATCGCTGGCTCCATTTTTTTTGCCCTGATTTTGAGCGGGTTTCGCTTCCTGTGGGGCGATTGTCGGAGGGATTAGACGAAAGGGCGAGTTGGGCTTCGGAGGGGGAGAGTTTGCGCCATTGGCCCATCGGGAGACCGCCCAGACGGAGACCGCCGACGGCGATGCGTTTGAGTCTGCGCGTGCGATTGTCCAGCGACTCCATCATGCGGCGAATCTCGCGATTTTTCCCCTCGCCGAGGATGAAGATGTACCGTCCCGGAGCTTCGGAGCGGATGGAAAGCGCGCGGAGCGTTTCGCCGTCGTTCTGAACCCCGGTCGTCGTGAGAAGCCGGATGTCGACGGACGAAAGCGGCCGGTCGGTGGTCACCTGGTACGTCTTGCGCGTGCCGTGACGCGGATGCGTGAGCTGTTCGATCCAGGCACCGTCGTTGGAAAAAAGGATCAGGCCCTCGCTGTTCTTGTCGAGCCGTCCGGCGGAAACCAGCCGCACACCGGGCAGGTCGATCAGGTCCAGCGCTTTCTTCGGGGCGTGCGGGTCTTCGGCCGTGCAGACGTACCCGCGCGGCTTGTGAAGCATCACGTAGACGTATTCCCGCACCGGGCGGACGGCGCGTCCGTCAAGCGTCACGCGGTCGCGGGGAGCGATCCGGACGGACGGATCGACGCAGACTTCGCCGTTCACGGAGACGTGGCCGTCCTTGATGAGTTCGGCGGCGTGACGGCGCGAAGCCGCTCCGGCGGTGGAGAGGTATTTCGTGAGATTCGGGAGAGCGTCCGGGGATTCGGCGGGGGCGTTTGAAACGTCGCCGGCAATCCGCGGGGGCGCCGCATCGGCGGGAGACGGCCTGGAAACGCCGGAAACGGCCCTCCGCGCGACGCGGGCGGTCCGGGGCCGGCTGGACTGCGTCATCAGTCTTTCTCGCCCTTTTTGGCGGCTTCCACGGCGGCCAGGTGTTTCTTGGCGAGCTGAATGATCTCCATGAGCTTCTGGCTCTGGACGTCCGGCGGGAGGCTGTCGAACGCGTCGAGCAGGATCTTCTGGTCGGCGGTCATTTCGATCTCGTACTTGACCTTGTCGCCGTCCTTCGGGAGGTACGCGGTCAGGAGCGGCTGGAGTTTCTCCCAGGTGTCCTTCTGCATGACCTCGGATTCGCGGCGCATGTATTTGGAGATGGTGTTGGCGCTGACGTTGGCGCAGTTGGCGAAATCGGTCACCGAGTCGTATCCGTCGGCGATACATGCGTGAAGCGCTTTGACGATATCATCTGTGATTTTCATGATGGTCACCCCATTCGTTCAGGGATTGGTTGACTTCCGGGCGTTGCTCATGGCGTCGCGGAATTCCCGTAAAGAGCCGTATTTCTGGCGAAGCTCCTCGAGCGCCTGCTCGGAAGAAGCGTTTTCGATGGCGAGCTTGAAATAACTGGCGATGACGTAGGCGACGATGTCGCGCGCGGTCTTGTCGTCGGAAACGACCGTCTTCGCGCCCGCGAAATCGCCGTAGAGCAGCAGGTAGAAATACAGCGCGTCGGAATGTCCGGCTTCGCCCGCGCCCTTCTTCAGCAGGACCAGACGCTGCGCGAGCGGGAGTTCGTCGAAGTCGAACTGGAATGTCCGGCCCTCGATGGTGGTGGCCTTCACGACGCCGTTGTTGATGGATTTAATGGTGCAGATGCCGGAGGGGCCGTAGCCGATCTGCGTGTCGGCGAGGATGGTGTTGCCGTTGTAGGTGTTCTCGCGGATGGCCTTGGCGCCGGCGATGTTGTCGAGCACGGACTTGGCCCAGTCGCGGTAGGGACGCGCGACCTCGGCGATGGCCTCGTCGGAATTCTGCGCGTGACGGTCGACGTTCTGGTACCAGTCGGCATAATCCTTTTCCGCGCGGTCGAGGTGGTCGTGGCGGGTCTGGTCGATCATGCGCCAGGCGAAATACTCCTTCTCGGAGACGAGGCGCTCGGCGAGCTCGAGGGCGGTGCGGGCGCTCTGCTCCTTGCGGAGCTGGTCGGCCTGACGCGCATACTCGTCGGCCTTGCGTTTATCCTCGGCCTGCTGAATAGCGCGCTGACGCGCCTCCTCGGCGGCTTCGGCGGCTTCCTGACGCTGCGTGATGAGCTTGCGGAGTTTGCGGGCCTCGAGGTCGCGGGTGGACGCCATCACGGCCTCGTCCGTCTCCTGATAGATCGCGCGGAACGTCATGAGGGCCTGCTCCTCCTTGGGCTTGCCCGGCTGGAAATCCTTCGCGAGGAAAGCTTCGCATTTCGCGAGCAATCCGCGTTTATCGGACGGATTCGCCTGCGAGAATTCGACGATTTCGTCCACGGCGAGCGTGAGCGGAGTATCGCGCTGGAGTTCGCGCTCTGCGGCTTCGGCGGCTTCGCGGCGTTCGCGTTCGGCCCGGGCCTTCGCGCCGTAACGCGTCAGCAGGAACGCCCCGGCGAGGAGCGACACGGCCAGGATCACGCACGCGACGATGATCATCACGCGGGTCCGGCGGGCTTCGTCCTGCTGGCGTTTCTTCAGGTTGTAAATATTGCGGGCGCGGTCGTGCTGGGGATCGGCTCCGGCGGGGACCGCTCCGACCGGACGCGCCACGCGGGCCGCTGTCTTCGAAACGGATGCGCCTGAGTTCAGGATTTCGGACTCGGTGGCGGGGCCGGCGATCTTGCCGCGGCGGGCGTTGCGGAGGTCGTCGATGAGCTCGGAGGCGTCCTGATAGCGCATGGAGGGGTTCTTCGCCATCATCTTGATGATGATGCG
Source organism: Lentisphaeria bacterium (assembly GCA_017540385.1). Lineage (GTDB taxonomy): Bacteria > Verrucomicrobiota > Lentisphaeria > Victivallales > UBA1829 > UBA1732. Next base: position 24,029 of record JAFYBD010000260.1, on the reverse strand, counting down.
GGAGACGCTCTCCGGGACGTCCTTGTTCACGGACCGGGGCGGGATCAGGGGTTCGGTGAGGTGCTTCTTCGCGATTTCGGACGCGGTCGCGCCGTCGAACGCCAGGCGGCCGGTGACGAACTGGTAGAACGTCGCGCCGAGGCTGTAAATGTCGCTGCGGGTGTCCATGGGGGCGCCGGTGAGGGCCTCCGGGCTGATGTACTGCGGCGTGCCCATGACTTCGTCGTCGTCCGCATCGCTCATGTCGCCGGTCACGCGCGCCAGACCGAGGTCGGCCAGCTTGGCGCGTCCGGTCGAGGTGAGCATGATGTTGTCCGGCTTGATGTCGCAGTGAATGAGTTTCTGTTCGATCCAGGCGTAATTCAGCGCCTCGGCGATCTGCTGGATCACGTTCAGCGCCTGGTCCACGGGGATCACGCCCTCGCGGTCCAGCACGTCCTTCATGGTCTCGCCGTCGATGTTCTCCATGGCGAAATACAGCAGCCCGTCGTCCTCGCCCACGGCGTACGCCTGGACGATGTGCGGGTGGTTGAGCTTGGCGGCGGCGCGCGCCTCCTTGATGAAGAGCGCCACGAACTCGGCGTTGTTCGCGTAGGATTCGGCGAGGATCTTCAGGGCCGCCGGACGGTCGAGCGTGATCTGGTGGGACAGGTACACGGTGCCCATGCCGCCCTGCCCGATCGCGCGCCGGATGATGAAGTCGGCGATGACGGACCCGCGCGAAAGTCTGGTCGGCGGCACCTGGACCACGCTGCCGCAATGGCCGCATTGCACCATGATCCCGGCGTCGATGTCGTCGACGGCCACGATTCTGCCGCAGGATGAACATTGAAAACGCATAATGGTTCAGTCTCCGGAAAAACGGTCAGTTGACGGGGTCCATGAATTTGGTTTTGCAGGTGAGCCAGTTGATGCGGAGCGGGAGGGCCGACGCGGCCGACGCGTTGCCCACGAACTTGTTCGTCTCCACGAACTGCACGATCACGTTGTTCTCGTTGGACGCGAGCTGGCCGTTGGGGCGGAAGATGATGCACCTGGCGTCGGCGGAAGATGCGTCGGCGGGGAGATTCTTGCTCGTCATGTGTGTGAAATCGACATTGGTAAGACTGCCGGAGGGCGTGCCGTCAGTGTCGCTGCTGGTGGTGCCGAAATACCGGTCGCCGTCCGGGATCATGGTGTTCTCCGGGAGGAGGACGTAATCGGATCCGTTGGCCCAGCGGCTCCAGATGTACTTGTTGTCCGTGCTCTCGGGGTCGTGGTAGAGCTCGGCCAGGCGGAACCGGATATAGCCCTTGGTCGTGGTGTTTGGGCTGACCTTCTCGTTGAGGAAGACGAGGGCAGTGTAGACCTTGTTCGACACGGCGTAGGCGCGCGCCTCCATGACGGCTCCGTTGAGCTTGTTCGCGGCGAGCGTGGTCTTCCTGCCGGAGAAAAGCGAACTGTAGGCGGGGATGGCCACGGCCGAGAGCAGCACGAGGATGCCCATGACCACGATCAGCTCGAGCAGGGTGAAATGTCTGACGGTGCGGCGTCTCATGTCGGAATCTCCCGGATGATTATTTCTTCTTCGAGGCGGACTGTTTCTTCAGTTCCTCCTCGACGGCCTTCTTTGCGGCCTCTTCGGCCTCCATGATCTCCTTCTTGCGGAGGGCGATATACTCGGCCTTGCGTTTGGCCTTGTTGCTTTCCTTGATCTTCGCAAGCGTGGCGGAGTCGATGCGCGTGCCCTTCTTGTCGGCGAACTTTTTGAGTTCGTCGAACTTCGCGGCGTAGTCCCTGGTGGCCTGGGCGTACATGGAGGCGTTCTGGAGGCGGATGGCCTTGTCCATCAACGCGGCGGGCTCCTTGAGCTCAAGCGCCTTGTTGTACAGATCCTTGTACCACTTGTCGCTGACCTCGGTGACCTCCTGGAGATCGGGGTCCTTCACGAAGTTGTAGAGGTTGCCCATGGCGGCCTGAAGCTGGCGGGTCCCGATGCGTTTGAACTTCTCGGGTTCCTTCGCGAACGCCTCATAGGTGCGCGGCATGTCGGAGTCTCCGAACGCGGCGACGTACTGCTTCAGGAGTTCGGCGGCTTCCTTTTTGGTGTAGGAGGGTTCCAGGACCTTCTCCGGGACATAGATGTCGCTGTCCTTGATGGTGGTGGTCTTGGAAGTGGCGGTCCTCTGCTGTGCGAACGTGCTCACGGGGACCAGGAGGGTCGCCGCGAGGGCAGCCAGCAGGAGCTGGGTTTTGAAGAAGTGATTATTCCGCATATTCTTTCCTCGTAACTTTCCAGGCGCCCTGATGATCGTTGGCGGAGTCGTCCCACTCCAGCCGCACGACCACCTTCGCCTCGCCGGTGATCCGGTCGTAGAAGTTGTCGTAATTTTTGAACTTGACGGACCGCTTCTTGTAGGCGTTGTAGATACTCGCGGCGCTCGGGTAGAGTGCCGGCTGTATCCACTTCGCCTCGCCGTACGCGTCGTACGGTTTGAAGCCGGAATCCATCAGGACGGAATCGTCGTTGGGCAGGTTGCGTTCCAGCGTGACGCCGCCGACGTCCTGAATGGTCTGCGCGAGCACCAGCACGGTGGCGCGCCGGGTCTGCTGGCGACCCCATTTCAGGATGTTGATGATGCGGCAGACCACTTCCTCGCGCTGGGCGTCGTTCCCGGAGGTCGGGAAGAGCTTTCCGTTGCTGGAACCGGAAGATGCGGAACCGGGGAAGATGCCGGTGCGGCGCGGCTGGTTGCCGTTCTTCACGGCATAAGTCACGCAATCGACCAGGTCCTGCGCGTAGCGGTCGGCATCGGAATCGGTGGAGTTCACCGCCCTGCCCCTGAGGACGCTGGAGCTGGAATTGTTCCGCATGTTCTGGATCGAGCCGTAGATCGGGAAGTCTGTGAAGAGGGACTTGAAGACGAACGGCGCTCCGCCGCTGCCGAGATCGGCCACGCAGTTCAGGTTGATCATGCCGAGCACGGTGCGGGTCTGTTCGTCCTGGGACACCAGGGCTACCTGATCCAGCAGATGGCCGTCGCCGGCGCTGTAATCCGCCATGACGTTGCCGGCGCTCTTCCCCTCGCCCGCGCACTTCAGGTTGATGGTCTGCCACGGACGGCCGCGGTGGATCGCACCGAGCTCCCACAGGGACTCCATGGGGGCGTGCGGGATGAAAGCGGTGGAGATGTTGACCGGGTCGCCGGACTCGCCGGGATCGCACTTCGTCACGTCGTTGGAATTGTAGCTGACGGCGGCATTGCGGATGCCGAAATTGTCGCGCCAGTGCTCGTTGCTCTGCGGATTGGACCATTCGGAACGGCCGAGGTTGCAGCGGGGATCGTCGACCTGCGAGTCGAAGTACCCGCGTTTGCTGAAGTCGCCGGAGCCGGCCACGACCTGTTCGCCGTCGATGACTCTGGATCCGCTGCCGGCGCCGAGCTGGTTGTTCATGAGCGACAGGTCGGCGTTCTGGCCGGAGTTGTCGCGCAGGAGCACGCGCTCGAGCCTCACGTTCACGTTGCGGACTTTCAGCTGATCGTAGAAATCGGCCTCATGGCCCATCGGACGGGAGTAACCGTCGCGCTTGGTGGTGGTCACGCTGCCGACGGATCCGCTGTCGGCAATATAGGTGTAGGTCGTATACGCCCCATTCGATACGGTGTTGGTCGTGTCCCACTTCGTATTGTTCGCGTCGAAGGAGAATTCCTGCGGGATCCAGCGGCCGTTCTCCGGGTTCAGGTACTCGTAGGTGATCGTGCCGAAGGGGATCGGGGCGCTGACGCCCTGGGCCGCGGAACCGTACATGTTCACGGTCTCGATCTGGAGCGTGATGGTGTGGGAATAGGTGCAGTCGGTGTACCAGACGCGCCAAAACCAGTTGTCGTTCTGCAGGTAACGCTCGGTCATGCGGATGCCGATGTTGCCGCCGACCTCGACCTCGCCGCCGACCTCGTTGATGTACGGCGTGCATTTATTGCCGGTGTAGGAGGGCTCGCCGGTCGTCCAGTTCGCGACGTCGGTCACCGGGGCGCGGTTGAAATTGGCGTTGTAATTGATGAGGTTCGCGATGGTCTGGTTGACCTCGGAGGACCTGGAATCGCGGAAATACGGGATGGCGCTTTTGATCTGGTCGACCGTGATGCTGTTCCAGTCGTTCCGGATCAGGGGGAAACGGTACATTTCGTTCGAAGCGGGCACGGCGGTAAAGTCCTTGATGAGGTCGCCCCTGGTGTTGAACTTGTTGTATTCCTCGTTGCCGGAGAGGGTGAAATACTGGTCGACCATCATCCGCAGGTGCTTGTCGTCGGCGGAAGTCACGTCGGAGAAGAAGATATCCATGTCGGTCCAGCCGCCGACGGGACAGGTGTCGACGACCTTCTCGGTCGTGATGATCGGGTCGCCGCCGCTGCCGCCCCAGAGGTTGTTCCTGTCCACGAACAGGAACTTGGGCTCGCAGGTCAGGCGGCCGAGACGTCTGTCACGAATGGAGATGTCCTCGGAAGAAAGCTTTTTGCCCCGATTGTTGCCGAGGGCGTTCGGGTTCAGCTGGTCGTTCTGCCCGATCGCGACGTAGGCGTAGCGGCCGTAGATGCGGTCGTCGGTCCCGTCCGGGGCGTGGTAGTAGACGTACTCCCAGGAGGGGCAGCGGGTGTCCTCACGGTCGTAGTATTTGTTGGCGTAACGGAGCGGCCCCTCGTTGAACGAGAACATGCCGGGCTTTTCGATCTTCCAGATCCAGTCGGAGGCGTACTCGTCGGCGTTTTTCCCGGAACCGTTCCCGGGCGGCTCCTTCAAATAATTGGAGCACGCGTAGGAGGCGTTCGAGGACATGAGCGCCAGGATGGCGCGGGAGACGGTGCCGTCGGCGAGGATGCGGGCTGCGGAGGTGTCGATGTACGCGGTGGCCACCTTGCGGTCCGTGGAGGCGTTCGAGGAGAAAATCATGGCGGTGATGAGCGCCATGGAAAGGATGCAGAGGGTGAAGAGCAGCGCCATGCCGTGTTCCCGGCGGTTCCGGACGGCGCGGCGGAGAGTCTGCATCGGGGAAATCTTATTCTGCATATGCTTCATGACCCGGCCTCCTCAGTTTCTTTTGAGTTTCCGCTGTCCGCGGTCGACGACGACCAGGCGGCGGAATTCGCGTTTGTTGGCGACTTTCAGGATGTCGGACTCGGAACCGGCGTTCGCTTCAAGCCGTTTCAGGGTCTTGGCGTCGACCAGCTCCATGCGGATCAGGACGGTGTCCGGGATGTTTAAGCCGCTCTGGATATTTGCCGTAACGGAGAAATCGGTCACGCCCTCGACGAGCGTCTCATTCCCGGCAATATCCTTGTCCGCATTGAAATAATCATTTCCATCGGAGGCGTAGGTCAGCTTCCGGCTGCCGGAATCCCAGCTGTACTGCGCGCCGACGATGCTGGTCTTCGCGGAGGACTGGAGTTTCTCGGGACGGATGGTCGCGACGCGGAACCCGTTTGCGACAGGCACGAACGGCTTCAACGTTTTGTCGGTCTGGGAATAATACATGCAGGTGAGGTCGTTCGCCATCATGTCCATGGCGACGCGGGCGCGTTCGAACATCTCGGTGCGGTTCGCGCCGGAGCTCATGACGTCCTCAGTGGTGGTGTAGAACTGCATCAGGCCGAGGAGGAAGACGGAAAGCACGCTCATCGCGATCAGGAGTTCAACGAGTGTAAAAGGCTTCTTCATCGCATCACCTCACTCTTTCTCCGCGTCCGTATATGTGGGATCGAAATACTCGCGGACGAACAGCCGGGTCTGGCGCGGATACACGTTGCTGGAAGACACGTAGTAGGGCTTCGTCAGCGGCCAGGAAATCTCGATGTAGACCCGGACGAGGGCTGGCTTGCCTTCGACCTTCGGCTGATAGGCGGAGAGCTTGGAGCCGTCCACGAGTTTGGTCAGCTTCACCGAACTGTCGCGCCAGACCCACACGTCCGCGCCGAAGTCGCTCTTCTCGCCCTTTGGGCCGAAGAAGAAATGGTAGTGGCCGTTCGATCCGGCGGTTTCGAAGATGTAGGAATTCTCGCCGGAGATCACAGGCATGTCGGTGACTTCCTTGTAGTTGGACTTGCTCTTGTGGAAGGACGCGGCGGAGGAAGCGGAGGTCGGGTAGGAGGGCAGGTTGCGCGCCACGTCGAAATTCTCCAGGATCATCTCGTCGATGCGGGCGATGACGGTGTTCGCCGCGTCCGTGGCGAGCGTGTCGCCGATGGAATCGGAGGAGGATTTGACGGCAAGCGGCAAGAGGGCCATGATGGCCGCCACGCCGATTGAGGCGACGGCCATCGCGACCGCGATTTCAATCAGACTGAAGAGTTTTTTCCTGCCCATAAGAAACCTGCTTTCCATATCGCCGGAGGGATCCGGCGGTTCGACTGTATCGTGTCCGGGCCGAAACCGGGAAACGGAGCGGACCGGCTCCGACCGCGAGGGGGGAACCGGTGACCGCCGGACATTTTTCCGGCCCGGGGCGCCGGATTATTCGGCTGCGAGGATGTCAAAGATTTTCTTGCGGTCTTCGCCCGCTTCGTGGATTTTTGCGATCACGCCGTCCTCTTTCAGGCGGGAGGAGATGCTGCCGAGGAGACGGAGATAGGCTTCGGGGTCGCGTTCGTCGGCCGCGAAGAACACGGCGAGCGTCACGGGTTCGTCGTCGAGCTTCTTGTAGTCGGCCGCGGGCTTGCGGCAGACGGCGACGATCACGAGCGGGGACGGGAAACCGTTGATGCGGATATGGGGGAGCGCGAGACCTTTGCCGACGCCGGTGGTCATCATGCGTTCGCGCTTCCAGATCGCTTCGCGGATCTGATCTTCGTCCATGGTGCAGCGGGTGCAGGCATGGGCGATGATGTCATCCAGCAGTTTCTTTTTCGTCTCGCCGTCGACAATCAGGATGGAGTCCTGCTGGAGGTACTTTACGAATTCCGGTTTCATAGTGTCTGCCTTTCTATAGAAAAGATTGGTGAATAATCCGATGACGGGATAAAATATCCTCATTTCCGCTAAAATGCAAGCCTGTAACGCGAAAAACTCCCATTTTTTTTGGTTTTCCGCGACATTTTCCGCCCTTTGCGGCATTTTCGGGTGCGCCGGGGCGGTTTTCCGCGACGGAAAAAAAGGCGCGCCCCATGGGCTTCATCGGGGCCCTTTCGGGACCCTGGAAACGCACGGGGCGCGTTTGGAGGAGTGTCGAAGATTTGTTTGCCGGATCAGGAATTCATCGCCAGCGCGGCCTTCGTGATCCCGGCGACCTCGGAGGAGACCGCGTCGGAGTCGAGGAAGCCCTGCGGGAGCTTGCCCTGGTCGCAGGCGGCGAGGAATTTCGGATCGAGGGGGATCTGGGCGAGCAGCGCGAGACCTTCGCGGTCGGCGAGCTTTTCGCCGCCGCCGGAGGAGAAGAGCGCGTGCTTCGCGGAGCAGTCGGGGCAGACGTAGGCGCTCATGTTCTCGACCACGCCGAGGATGCGCACGTCCAGACGGTTGCAGAAGTCGATGCACTTGCGGCAGTCGGCGAGCGAGACTTCCTGCGGGGTCGTGACCACGATGGCGGCCTTGTCGCCCTGGATCATCTGGCAGGCGGACAGCGATTCGTCGCCGGTCCCGGGCGGGAAGTCGAGGATCAGGTAGTCCAGGTCGTCGCCCCAGTCCACCTCTTCGAAGAGCTGGCCGAGCAGTCCGATCTTCGCGGGACCGCGCAGGATCACCGCGTCGTCGGGATTCTCGAGCAGGAGCCCGACGGAAACGAGCTTCACGCCGGCCACGGAAATCGGCTGGAGGCCGGCTTCGGTCCCGCCGAGACGCTGATCCGCCACGCCGAACAGCGTGGGCTGGCTCGGTCCGTGGAAATCCACGTCCAGCAGCGCGACCTTCATCCCTTCGCGTGCGAGGGAGACCGCGAGTGCCGCCGCGACCGTGCTTTTGCCGACGCCGCCCTTGCCGGACAGCACCATGATCTTGTGTTTGACTTTGTCGAGGCGGGAGGGTTTGCGTTCCGAGCAGGAGCCTGCGGAACCGCAGGTCGAACAGGAACCGGAGCAGTTTTCTGCCATGGATAGTATCCTTCTGTTTGAACGGATGTGTGTAGGAAAAACGAACGGGAAGCGAGGGTGCGCGACCTCAGCAGGCGCGGAGCTTGCGCTGCAGCTGGTTCAGCACGCGCTTGAGCTCCTCGTCCTTCAGCGAATTCGCCTCGATCTGCTTCACCGCGTGGACCACGGTGCCGTGGGAACGCCCCCCGAACGCCCGGCCGATGTCCTGATGGGACTTCACGGTGAGCTTGCGCGAGAGGTACATGGCGATCATGCGCGGATCCGCGATGTTCTTCGGTTTCTTGGGGCCGGTGAGGTCGTAGACCTGGAGCCCGAATTCCTCGGCGACGGCCTTCTGTATCTCCTCGATGGAGATGGTCCGGGACTCGGCTTCCTTTTCGAGCTGGTCGGAGAGGATGCGCTTCGCGGTCTCGAGGTCGATCTCCTGCTTCATCGCGGCGGCGTACATGGACAGGCTCATCAGCGCGCCTTTCAGCGGACGGATGTTCGAGGAGATGCGCTCGGCGATGAACGTGAGCACGTCGTCGCCCAGTTTGAGGCGGAGCCCCTGCTGTTCCTGCTTCAGGATGGCGAGGCGCGTCTCGAACGACGACGGGGTGATCTGCGTGGTCACGCCGGAAACGAAGCGGGAGACGAGGCGCGATTCGAGACCGGGGATCTCCGAGGGCTGCTTGTCCGAGGTCAGGATGATCTGCTTGCCAAGGCCGTAGAGCGTGTTGAACGTGTTGAAGAATTCTTCCTGCAGGCTGGTCTTGTTGCCCAGCGTGTGAACGTCGTCCACCAGCAGGTAGTCCACGTTGCGGAACTCCTCGCGGAACTCGTACATGGTCTTCGTGCGGAGGGATTCCAGGAACGCGTTGAGGAATCCTTCGCAGGAGGTGTAGCGCACGCGTGCTTTCGGATTGCGCGCGAGCACGTCGTGGGCGACGGCCAGCAGCAGGTGGGTCTTGCCCATGCCCGGACCGCCGTAAATGTACAGCGGGTTGATGGAGCCGGGATTCTGGGCTGCGGCGTTCGCCGCGGAGTAGGCGTAACGGTTCTCCTCGCCCACCACGAAGTTCTCGAACGAATGTTTGCGGATGAGGCGCGCGAGCTCGGGATTGATGAGGTCGCTGTCCGTGCTGCTCACGCCCGGAGGCGGCTGGGATTCGTCGGGATAGTCGCCGGGGGCGGCGTCCTCCGGGCAGTAGCCGGACTCGAAGACGACCTGGATCCCCGCGTAGCCCGCGAACGCGAGCGCATCGGCCAGGAGATCGCCGAAATTGTTCTTCACCCAGGAAGCGAAGAAGTTGTCCGACGCTCCCAGCACGATCTGAGCTTCATCGATGGAGATCGGGACCAGCTTCTTGAACCATTGCTTGTACGCGGTCTCGGACTTGGTTCGGATGTATCCGCAGACCGTCTTCCATACCTCGGAGGCGTTCCTTTCTCCGTTCGACATTTTTGTCTTTCCTCGTTTGTTCTCTTCGTATCGGTTGCAACGCTTTTCAGCGACTTGTTGACAATGCCTCCGGAAGCCCTTTGAAGACCGCCGGAAACGATTCCCGGGACCGTACCGGACACAGAGCGCAAATGACGGAGAGAGAACGGTCCCGACGGTTTTCGCGCCGGGCCTCATTCGCCTCGTTTTGAGCTTGCGAGCTGTATCTTTCTGATTTTCAGCGGGCGGTTTGGCCTCTTGAAAAAGTCAAGCCGATTTGCTGAATTTTTGCGCTTTTTTTGAAAGCCGGGGAACCTTGCAATCATCAACGAGATACAAGCACTCTTGACAAGTTGTTGACAAGTTGTTGACAATCGGACCGGATCCGGGGGGTTCAAAATCGGCGCCGCGCACTTCCCTGCCCCGCCGTCCGCCGTCCTTTCCGGGCGCGTCGCGCCGGGGATAGCCGCGCGAAGAGCGCAGGGTCCCCCTGAAGCGTCGTGGGGAGGGGTCGTCGGAGGGTGAGTCGCGAAGAACGCTACCTTTAATTTGCCACCAAAAATGCGTTTTGGCAAGTCGAAAACAGACGATTTTTCGGACTTTTCCCGTATCCTGTTGATTTTATGTTGAAAAAAAAATTTTCGGGTGCATATTATGGTATCACTTTTTTTTCGGAGCCTTGTATTATGGAGAAAAAACGTCGAATCCTCTTCCTGCTGGACCACTGTCTCACGCCCTACGAGCGCATCGAGAGCTGCGGCATCCTCTGCGAAAAGGACACCATCATCGCCATCGGAGGCGAGACAGCGTTCTCGCTGGACGAGCCCGGACTTGAGGTCGTGAAGCTCAAAAACGCCTACGGCCTGCCCGGATTCATCGACACGCACATTCACGGACTCGAAGCGAACGCCATCCCGGATTTCGCCGGGGACCGCGACCCGGTCCAGGTGATGAGCCGGATCCTCGCCCGGCACGGCGTGACCACGTTCTTCCCCACCATCGTATCCCAGCCGCGCGACGCGATGATCGCGCAGGTGGACGCCATGTGCAGCTCCATCCAGCGCGGGTACCAGTTCGCCGAACCCCAGGCCATGCACCTCGAGGGACCGTTCATCAACCCGCAGAAACGCGGCGACCAGGTGGCGGCGAACATCTCGCCGGTCGACCTCGGATTCGCCCGCGAACTCTTCGAAGCGGGACACGGCCGCATCAAGGTCATGACGTTCGCGCCCGAGATGCCGAACGCGCTGAAGCTGGTCGAGCTCATGCTCGAGCACGGCGTGATCCCGTCCATGGGCCACAGCCTCGCCACCGAATCCGAGACGCTGAAGGCCATCGACGCCGGAGCCCACCGCTGCACCTACATCTTCAACGCCATGCCCTCCATCTACCACCGTTCGTCCTCCCTCACCGCCATCGCCCTCACCGACGACCGCGTGACCATCGAGATCATCGTGGACGGGCTCCACCTGCATCCGACCATCGTGAACATGATCGTGCGGTGCAAACCCGCCGACAAGATCGTGGTCATCAGCAACGCCGTGATCCTGGAGCACCTCTACGAGAACGGCGCGGAGCCCGAGATCATCCGCACCGGCGAGGGCGTGATCTCCGGGTCCACCATGACCCTCGACAATTCCTGGCTCCACCTGCTCAGCTACGGCAACATGAACAAGTCGCTCGCCGCCGCCTGCATCTCCACCAACCCCGCAAAGGACCTCGGCCTCATCACCCGCGGCGAACTCCGCCCCGGCAAGCGCGCTGACATCACCATCCTCGACTCCCGCACGAACCGCGTGCGCATGACCGTCTCGCGCGGCAACATCATCTACGACTCCGAACAGGACTGACCCGACCCCATTTCCACCTCGCGCCATGAACAAATCCAGCATCCAGCCCTATATCCTCCTCGACACCGGCCGCTGCCGCAAACTTGAACAGGTCGGCCACCTCAGAATCATCCGTCCCGCGCTCAACGCCTTCTGGCGTCCCACGCTCCCCGCCCGCGAATGGGACGCCGCCGACGCGGTATTCGAACGCCAGAGCACCGGGGGCGGCGTGTGGACGTGGAAACACGGTCTCCGCCAGCCCGCCGAGGGCGACTGGGTCGTGCGCTGGGGCGAGGTCAATTTCATGGTGAAGCCGACACATTTCGGCCACCTCGGGTTCTTCGCCGAACAGATCGGGAACTGGGCGTGGCTCCGCGAATCCTCCGCGCTGCTCCCGCCCGAATCCGACACGCTCAACCTCTTCGCCTACTCCGGCGGGGCGACGTTCGCCATGGCGCAAGGCGGCGCGAACGTCTGCCACCTGGACGCATCGCGCGGAATCATCGACTGGGCGGGCAAAAACCAGACGCTGAACCGCGACCTGAAGGGAAAAGTCCGCTGGATCTGCGACGACGCGATGAAATTCGTCGCGCGCGAACAGCGCCGCGGCCACAAGTACCGCGGGATCGTGCTCGATCCGCCGTCGTTCGGACGCGGAGCCCAGGGCCAGGTGTGGAAGATCGAGTCCGACATCGCCGATCTCCTCGCTTCGGTCCGCGCCATCCTCGACACGTCCGGGCGGTTCTTCATCCTCCTCACCTGCCATTCCCCCGGCTTCTCGGCATTCTCCCTCGGCCGCATGCTCAAACAGGCGTTCCCGGACTTCGCAGACGGGGTCGAATCCGGCGAAATGCTCATCCCCGAGACCTCCGCCCCGGGCCGCGCCCTCCCCGCCGGGCTCTACGCGCGGCTCCGCGCCTGAACGCCATGCCTGCAATCCTCGCTCCAGATACCCTGCCCCGCCGGACGAACGCGCGCCATATCGCCGTCCGCGTGAAGCAGAAGGCAGTGGCCGCGGTGCGCACCGGCCATCCGTGGCTGTTCGAGGATTCCGTGAAGAAGGCCCCGACCGACGCCGCGCCGGGCGACGTGGCCGTGCTCTACGATCCCGACGGACGGAAGATCGTCGCCGCCGGACTCTGGGATCCGCGTTCTCAGCTGCGCGTGCGCATCCTCCAGAACGCCCCCGGACTGCCTCCGGTCGGCCCCGAACTGTTCCGCAAACTCGCCTCCGACGCAGCCTCGAAACGTGCCGGAGTCATCCCCGAATCGACCACGGCGTATCGCCTCGCCAACGGCGAAAGCGACGGCTTCCCCGGGCTCGTGGCTGACCGTTACGGCAACACGCTGGTCGTGAAACTGTACTCCGAGGCGTTCGTGCCGTGGGCGGGCGACGTCGCCGACGCCTTCCTCGCGGCGAATCCCGGGCTCGTTCACTGCGTGATCCGCCTGTCGCGTTCGCTGGAGGACAGCCCGTTCGTGCGGCAATTCTTCCCCGAGCCCGCAGCGGTCTTCTCGCCCGAACCGGACGCTTTCCGCTGCCCGGTCCCGTTCGAGGAGAACGCCATCCGGTTCGAGGCCGACGTGATCCGGGGGCAGAAGACCGGGTTCTTCCTCGACCAGCGCGAAAACCGCGCCCGCGTGGGCACGATGTCCGCCGGTCGCGACGTGCTGAACGTCTTCTCGTTCTCCGGCGGGTTCTCGCTCTATGCGGCCAGGGGCGGCGCGGCCAGCGTCTGCAGCGTGGACGCGGACAGGCACGCCATCGCCGCGTGCGACCGGCATTTCGAACTCAATTCGGACCACCCGAACGTCCGCCGGTGCAAACACGAGGGCATCGTCGGCGACGCGTTCGAGGTCATGAAGTCGCTCGCGCACGGCAAACGCCGCTTCGGGCTCGTGATCGTGGACCCGCCGTCGTTCGCGAAATCCGCCGCCGAACACGACCGCGCGCTCAATTCCTACGCCCGGCTCGCCTCGCTGGCCGATTCGCTCCTGAAGCCCGGCGGCACGCTCGTTTTCGCCTCGTGTTCCAGCAGGGTCCCCGCGGACGACTTTTTCAATACCATACTCCCGCGCCTTCGCGTGCGCGAGCTCCTGCGCACCGCGCATGCCCCCGACCACCCCGCGAAGTTCCCCGAGTCGCACTACCTGAAATGCCTTTACGCGGAGAAACTGCCGTGAGCGAACACTTCCCCTCCGAACTCCTCGCCCGGCTCCCCGGACTCCTCGTGCCGTGGTTCCTGCGCGCCCGGCGCGACCTGGAATGGCGCAACGACCCCACGCCGTACCGCGTGTGGATCTCGGAGATCATGCTCCAGCAGACGCGCGTCGAGGCCGTGAAGCCGTATTACGACCGGTTCCTCGCCGAACTCCCCGACGCGGCCGCGCTGGCCGCCGTCGACGAGCCGCGCCTCCTCAAGCTGTGGGAGGGACTCGGGTATTACCGCCGGGCGAAAAACCTGCAGGCCGCGGCGAAGAAGATCGTGTCCGAATTCGGGGGCGTCTTCCCGGACGATTACGCATCCGTCCGCGCCCTCCCCGGCATCGGCGACTACACGACCGGCGCGATCCTCTCCATCGCGTTCGGGAAGCCGTTCCCCGCCGTCGACGGCAACGTCCTCCGCGTGGTCTCCCGCGTCGCGGCGTCCCGCGCGGACATCGACGCGCCGAAGCTCAGAAAAGAGCTCACGGACGCCCTCGCGCCGGTTTACCCGGCCGGACAGTGCAGCGAATTCACGCAGAGCCTCATGGAACTCGGCGCCGTGGTCTGCCTGCCGAACGGCGCGCCCGACTGCGGAAACTGCCCGCTCGCCGAAATCTGCCTGGCGACGCGCGACGGACTGACGGAGGAGATCCCGGTCCGGAAAGCGAAGCCGACCCGTCCGGTCAAGCCGTTCGCGGTGGTCGTCCTGCGTGACGCGGCGGGACGGTTCGCGGTTCGCAGGCGGCCGGAAACGGGCCTTCTGGCGGGGCTTTACGAATTCCCGAACATCGCAGGCCGTCCGGGCGAAACCGCGCTGAAAACGGCCTTCCGGGCGTCCTCCGTGCGGAAATCCGGGACCGCCCGCCACATCTTCACCCACGTGGAGTGGGACATGACCCTGTATCTCGCCGAAACGACCGACCCGCCGGACGGGTTCGAGTGGGTCACGGCGTCCGAACTCCGCAGCCGCACCGCCATCCCCGGCGCGTTCAAAGCCGCCCTCAAACTCGCCCTCGCCCAGGACCCCTTCCCCGGAGGCAAACCATGACATTCCTGCTCGCCATCTTCAAATACGATCCCTTCGGCGGTCTCCAGCGCGACACGCTCCGCCTGATCCGGGAGCTCACGGAGCGCGGCCACCGCGTCGTCGTGCTCACGACCGCATGGAACGGACCGGAACCCCCGGCCGGCGCGACCGTCGAACTCGTGCGCGTTCCGAAATGGCGTTCGAATCACGCCCGCATGGCGCAGTTTGCCCGAGCATTCGAGCAGAGGCTTGCCCGCCGCGACTACGACGTCTCGGTCGCGATGAGCCGGATCCCCGGCGCGGATTTCTATTTCGCCGCCGACGCCTGCATGAAGGTCTACTGGGGCAGACTCCATACGCCGTTCGCGTTGAAGTTCAATCCGCGCTATGCGACCTACCTGAAGCTCGAAGCGTCCGTGATGGCTCCGCCGTCGACGACCCGGATCGCGTGCATCGCGCAACCCCAGATGCGAGACTACGCGGCCGCATACGGCACGCCCTCCGAACAGATGTTCCTGCTGCCGCCGGGCATGGACCCCGCCTGCAGGAGACCGCCGGAACCCGAAGCGGCAGCCATTCGCGCCTCAGTTCGCGGCAAGCTCGGAACGAAGGCGGACGATGTCGCCGTCCTGCTGGTGTCGAACAGCATCCGCAACAAGGGGACCGACCGCGCGATCGAGGCCCTCGGCTCGCTCGCGGGCGAACTCAAACGCCGCATCCGGCTGTGGATCGTGGGCAAGCTCCCGTCCGGCGAAGTCGACGACATGATTGCCCGCGCCGGGCTCGCGGATCGGTCGGTCGCGCTCGGACAGACCGACGGCGTGCGGGATTTCATGCTCGGGGCGGACCTCTTCCTGCACCCGGCGCGCAACGAAGCAGCGGGTTCGGCCCTGATCGAAGCGCTCGCGGCTGGATGCCCCGTGCTCACGACGGACATCTGCGGATTCGCGCCGTACGTGGACGAGGCGACCGGGACCGTGCTGAAGGGCGAATTCTCGCAGGACGCGCTGGAAACGATGCTCGCAGGCATGCTGCCGGATTTGGACGGACTCAAGCGGAAAACGCTGGATTATGCGGGGAAGATGGATTTCTGTTCGCGGGCGCGCGTTTTCGCGGACGAGCTCGAAAAATTCCGCCGCTGAGCTGAAAAAAAAGGGATCAGAGCTCGACCGAACGGTCGCAGAATCTGATGCCGCCCTCGCGGTGGGCGATCATCAGGATCGTGAGCTTGCCCTTCAGGGAATTCAGGGCGTCGATGAACGCGGCTTCCGTGTCGTCGTCGAGCGCGCTGGTGGCCTCGTCCAGGATCAGCAGCTCGGGTTCGCGGTAGAGGGCGCGCGCGATGGCGATGCGCTGTTTCTGCCCGCCGGAAAGCCGCGCTCCGAACTCGCCGAGACGCGTTTCGAGTCCGTCCGGCAGGGACCGCACGAAATCCG
Organism: Lentisphaeria bacterium; assembly: GCA_017540385.1. GTDB lineage: Bacteria > Verrucomicrobiota > Lentisphaeria > Victivallales > UBA1829 > UBA1732. The sequence goes on along the minus strand of JAFYBD010000260.1, from coordinate 8,054 downwards.
CGATCTGCGCCATTTCCAGCGCCTTTTCCACCCGGGCGTCGTCGATCCCGCCCGGTTCCACCCCGAACGCCACGTTCGCGCGGATCGTGTCGTCGAAGAGGCAGATGTTCTGCGGCACGTAGCCGATCCGGCTCCGCCACGACGGCAGATTGGCGCGGATGTCCGAACCGTCGACCGCGACCCGCCCGGAATCCGGGGTCAGGAACCCCATCGCGAGGTCCGCGAGCGTGGTCTTGCCGCCGCCCGTACGACCGACGACCGCGACGCACTCCAGGCGTTTGAGCGTGAAGCTGAAATCGTCGAAGACCGGCGGCCGGTCGGGAGCGTAGCGGAACGTCACGTGCTCGAACGCGAGTTCGCGGTTGAAATGCAGGTCCGGGGCATCGGCGGCGGGCGCGATGTGTTCCGCCGGGATCGAGCTCAGGTCGCCGCCGAGGCGTTCGAAGACGTACAGCATCCCGCGCACGAGGATCAGATTGTACTGCATCCGGGAGACGGACGGGATCAGGCGGAACATGGCGGCGAGGAAGAACGCCGCATAGAGGATGAGCTTCGACGACGGCATGCCCATCGCGGTCAGGACGGCGATCAGGCCGCCCGCCGCGGCGACCACGAAGACCTCGAGCGAGAACCGGGGTATCTGCCCCAGATCGTGCCGGATCTTCACGGCGTTCACGATGTTGAACTGCGCCTGCTCCAGCCTGCGCCCGAAAAACGCTTCGCTCCCGGTCAGCTTCACCTCGCGGATGGCGGCGAAACTCTGGTTCATGGCGCGCGTGGATTCGCCGTTCGCCTCGAAGAGCTTCCGGGACGCCGCGTCGAGCACGCGTTTGAAGAGACGGTGGAAGATCAGCACGACCGCGCCGCAGACGACGGTGGCGACGAGCGCCACGCCCGGGACCAGGACGAAAACCACGCAGAGGACCGCGAGGAAGACGACCGCCTCCGACGTCGCCAGCAGCAGCGGCATCAGCAGGACTTCGGCCACTTCGCGCATCTGCATGATCCGTCCGATGAGCTCGGACGCGCCGTGCTCCAGGTGAAACGTGTAGTCGGCGCGCATGTAGGTGCGGTAGAGGCGGCCTGCGAGATATACCGAAAGATCGCGGGAAAAACGGTTCTGGCATTTCGTCTGGACGAACGCGAACACGTTTTTGAGGATGAAAAAAAGGGTGAGGAGCGCGACGGCTTCGAGGATGAACGCCTCGCGGGAGGCAGGATGCGCGAATTCGTAAAAGGCGCGGAGCCAGCGGTTCGTCTCCAGCAGCCCGGGATCGGCCAGCGCCGCGGCCACCGGCATCACCAGGGCCAGCGCGGCCAGCTCCAGCAGGGCGGAGAAGACCATCAGCGCCAGAAGCCCCGCCGCGCCGTAACGGAACTTCGGCGGGAGCGTCCGGCGGAGCTCGCCGAAAAACTTCAGCATGTCGTCCCGGTTCCGGGGTCGCCGGGCCCGGCGGAGAGCGCGGTTTCGGCGGATTCGGCGGGAGCGTCGGCGGGGACGGCGGGAGCGTCCGCGAAGGAACGCACGACCTCAAGTTCGATCTTCGCCGGCTTCTCCATGCCGAACGTGTCGGTCATCATGAGATTGACTGCCGCACGGAACCGGGCGGCGAGCGTGGCGACGGATTCGCCGCCGTTGTAGTCGAGCTGGATCAGCAGTTCCGGGGCGGCCTGTTTCCCGTACAGGGAGACCTTTCGCACCGTAAACGCCGGGATGTTCGCGGCCACGGCGAGGACGGACCCCTGCACGGCTTTCGCGTCGATGCGGAGTTCGCCGCCCTCGGTGGAGACGACGATGCAGCCGAGCTTGCGGGGGGCGAGCAGCAGTCCGAGGATCGCCAGGAGCAGCAGGACGGCGAGCAGTGCCGCCAGCCCGGTCAGGAAGCCGAAGAAAAATGGACTCCTCGCGACCGCTTCGGAAACGGCCGCGACCCAATTCTGGATCGTCTGGATCATGCTGGACCCGCTTTCCCGGGAGGCGCGCCCCCCCGATGTCTGGTTACTGGATGACTTCGCCCTCGACGACTTCGGCGTCTGCGGGCTTCTCCTCGACCGGGACGTCCTCGGTGTCGGTCACGACCACGTCGATGCTCTTCACTTTCATGCCGGTGAAGTCGACGATCTGGTGGTAGACGGCCTTCTGGACGGCGGCCGCGACTTCGTTGAACTTGGAGCCGTAGGCGGCGACGATGAGGATATCGAGGGAGACTTCGTTCTCGTTCTCGGTCACGACGATGGACTTGTCGAATCTGCGCTTGCTCCCGACGAGGTCGGCGAGGTCGGAGACGATGGAGGAGCCGGAGAAACGGACGAATCCGGGGATGCCGGCGACGGCTTTGCGCGCGAGGGAGATGATGACGCTCTCATGCACGGTGTAGGCGGAGGGCGCCGCGGCGGTCGTTTTGGCTGAATTCTTGGCAGACATGGCGGTACTCCTTTATTCCTTGTCCTGAGTCGTTTCTTCGGCGGGTTCCTCGGCGGGGAGCTCCTCGATGCCGCGGATGTCCACCCGGACGGAGGAGACCTGGAGCCCGGCCATGTCGGAGACGGCCTTGGTCACTTTGGTCTTGATCTCGTCGATGAGCGCGGGGAACTTGTATCCGAAGTACGGATTGACCGCGACGGACACGGTGACGTCGTCTCCGTCGTGCTCGATCTGGATGGAACGTTCCTGCATGCGTTTGCTGCGGACGAGGTCGGCGAAATCGTCGATCAGGGAGCTGCCGGAAAGCCGGGCCACGCCCTCGATCCCGAGCACGGTGCGCTTGACGATCGTGGTGATGGCGCCGTCGAGGATCCGAATGGAACCGACCGGCACGCCGTCGACTTCGTATGCTCCGGGGACGGCGGAAACGGATTCCGCCGCGGAGCGTGCCTGTTGCGTATTGCTCATAGTCCATGCCTCCTGGGGTTGGATAAGTGGTTGGTTACTTCGCGAGTTCCTTTCGGATCGCGGTCTGCTGCTCGAAATAGCCGCCTTTCATCAGGCGTTCGATCAGGTTCGTATCGTACTCGCCCGCGAGGAATTCGCGGGTCTCGATCAAAAACTGTTCAAACGGGATCGTGGTCGGCACGCCCTCGATCAGGTATTCGTCCAGCGCGCGCTTGCAGCGGGCGATGGCCTCCTGACGGGTCGGGGCATGCACGATCAGCTTCGAAATCATGCTGTCGTAATGCGGCGGGATGCGGTAGCCGGCATAGACGTGGGAGTCCACGCGGACGCCCAGGCCGCCCGGGGCGGAATAGAACGTGAGAAGCCCGGGGCACGGCGCGAAGTTGCAGTAGGGGTTCTCGGCGTTGATGCGGCACTCGATGGCGTGGCCGCGGAGCGCGATGTTCTTCTGCTGCACGCCGAGGCGTTCGCCCGCGGCGATCCTGATCTGCTCGCGGATGATGTCGATGCCGCTGACCATCTCGGTCACGGTGTGCTCCACCTGGACGCGGGTGTTCATCTCCATGAAGTAGAAATCGTTCCCGGAGACCAGGAACTCGATGGTGCCGGCGCTGGTGTATCCGACGGCCTTTGCGGCCTTGATGGCGGCGTCGTAGAGCTTCTTGCGGAGGGCCGCGGAAATGGACGGCGAGGGAGACTCCTCGATGAGCTTCTGGTGACGGCGCTGGAGCGAGCAGTCGCGTTCGCCGAGGCAGACGACGTTGCCGAACTTGTCGGCGAGGATCTGGACCTCGATGTGCTTGGGACTGCCGATGAACTTCTCGATGTAGACGTCGCCGTTGCCGAAGGCGCGTTCGGCCTCGGTCATGGCGGCGTGGAATCCCTGGATCAGGCTGGCGTCGTTGTGCGCTACGCGCATGCCGCGTCCGCCGCCGCCTGCCGTGGCCTTGATGATGACGGGGTAGCCGAGCTTGTGGGCTTCTTCCAGGGCGGCTTCCTCGGTCGGGACGGTGCTGTTGCTGCCGGGCGTGACCGGGACGCCGGCCTTCCGCATGGTCTCGCGGGCGGAGGCCTTGTCGCCCATGGCGCTCATCTGGTCGGCCGTGGGGCCGATGAACGCGATGTTGCACTCCTTGCATATCTGCGCGAAGTGGGGATTTTCGGAAAGGAACCCGTAGCCGGGGTGAATGGCGTCCACGTCGCCGATCTCAGCCACGCTGATGATGCGTTCGATCATCAGGTAGCTCTGGGTCGCGGGGGCGGGTCCGATGCAGACCGCCTCGTCGGCGAGACGGACCGGGAGGCTGTCCTCGTCGGCCTGGGAATACACGACTACGGTTTTGATGCCCATCTCGTGGCAGGTGCGGATGATCCGCACGGCGATTTCGCCACGGTTGGCAATCAGGATTTTATTGAACATGGGGAACCTGGGGCTGTGTGATTACTCGAGGACGAAGAGCGGCTGGCCGAATTCGACGGGCTGGCCGTTCTCCAGGAGAATTTCCTTGATCACGCCGCTTTTCTCGGCCTTGATCTCGTTCATGACCTTCATCGCCTCGACCACCGCCACGGTCGTGTCCGGATCGACGTGGCTGCCGACCTTCACGAAGGGTTCCGCGCCGGGTGCGCTGGAACGGTAGAACGTGCCGACGGTGGGGGATTCGATGACCTTGCCGGGATCGGGCGAGGCGGAACGCGCGGCTTCGACCGGAGCGGCCTTCACGGCCTCGGGAACGGCCGCCGGAGCGGCGACGGCCGGAATCTGCGCGGGAGCGGGGGCTGTGACCGCCGCGGGAACGAACACAGGGGCGGGAGCGGCCTGCTGACGGGCAGCCCTGCGGAGACAGAGCGTCATTTCCTCCGACTCGATTTTGAACTCGGTCAGATCGTTGTCCGACATCAGTTTCACGATGGTCTTGATTTCATCTATTTTCATAAAACACCCGGTTGGTTTCGGTTGTGAATGGGTTCAGGGTCTGGGTTCGGCGGACAAACGGCGGACGAGGGCGCGGAGCGCGAGCTCGTATCCGTCGGCGCCGAGTCCGGCGATCTGTCCGATGCAGGCGGGGGCGGTCAGGGAAGTCCTGCGGAAATCGTCCCGCGCCTGAATATTGCTCATATGCACCTCTACGGCCGGAATGGACGCCGCTTCGAGCGCGTCGTGGATGGCGACGCTCGTGTGGGTGTAGGCGGCGGGATTGATGACGATCCCGTCCGTGCCGTCCTGCATGGCCGCGGCGATCCGGTCGCAGATGGCCCCCTCGTGATTGCTCTGGAAAAACTCGATCGTCACGCCGAGCGAATCGGCCGCGACGCGGAGGCCGGCCTCGATCTCCGGGAGCGTCTGCGTCCCGTAGAACTCGGCTTTGCGCCGTCCCAGCAGCTGCATGTTCGGACCGTTGATGACGAGGATTTTCATAGGAGAGGTCTTTCCCGGGGAGGGTTACTTCGCTTTGCGGCGGGAGGCTTTCTTGGCGGGCTGATAGGCGGCCCACTTGGGATCGTTCGCGAACTGGAACGCGTATTCGTCTTTGTATTTGAGCTTGGAGGCGGCGTCCGCGTCGAGCACCACGACAGCGTTGTCATGGAGCTGCAGGGCGGTCGCGGAGATCATGCTCGTGACGGGGCCTTCGAGCGCGGCTGCCACGATGTTGGCTTTTTCCTTGTGGGTGGCCAGCAGGAGCAGGCGCTTCGCGTCGAGGCAGGTGCCCACGCCCATGGTCATGGCGCGCATCGGCATGTCTTCCGGCTTCTTGAAGAGCGGGGAGTTCTGCTCGAAGGTGGTCTTGGTCAGCGTGACCACGCGGGTGCGGCTGGCGAAGGACGACATCGGCTCGTTGAATCCGATGTGTCCGCTGCGGCCGATGCCGAGCAGCTGCATGTCGACGCCGCCCGCGTCTTCCATTTCCTCTTCGTAGGCGATCGCGGCGGCTTCAAGCTGGTCCTCGGGGGCGAATCCGTTCGGCACGTGCGTGTTGCGCTTGTCGATGTTCACGTGGTTGAAGAGGTGGTAGTTCATGAAGTAGCGGTAGGAGTCCTTGTTCTTCTCGGCCGTGCCCTTCAGGCCGACGTATTCGTCCAGGTTGAACGAGATCACGCGGGAGAAATCGACTTTTCCGGCCTTGTTCATCTTCACCAGATTGGCGTAGACGTTCTCCATGGTGCGTCCGGTGGCGAGACCGAGCTTGTAGAACGGCTTGGCGTTGATGGCGTCGGCGATGATGCGGGCGGTGAGAAGTTCAGCCTCGGCTGCGGTCGGCATGACGATGATGTCCATGACTTTGGGACTCCTGAAGTTGATGATGAGTTTGGTGAAAAACTTGTTGCGAAGCGCCCGGGGCAAAGCGGCGTCCGCGAATATCAATCTACATACAATAGCATCTTTTTAATAAAATGCAAGCAGAATGTCAAAAAAACAGAACCGGGCCGCGCGACCTGCATCTTCCCCGGCGGCGTTCCACCGGCCCGGTCCCGCGCGCTGCGCATCACGACATCCCCGGCGGCACATTTCCGCGTTTTCCTTGCAATCTCCCGAAACCTGTGATATATTATAATTTCACAAGAATGAGGAAACCATTTGAACCACAGGGAGCAGACATCATGATACGCTTTTTCAATACGCTCGGACGCAGAATGACCGAATTCACGCCCATCCACGAGGGCAAAGTCGGCATGTACACCTGCGGCCCCACGGTCTACAATTACGCACACATCGGCAACTTCCGCGCCTATCTCTTCGAGGACCTGCTCCGCCGCACGCTCGAGTACCACGGGCTGAAAGTCACGCAGGTGATGAACCTGACCGACGTGGACGACAAGACGATCCGCGATTCCCGCGCCGCCGGACTCCCGCTCGCGACCTTCACGCGCAAGTACAAGGACGCGTTCTTCGAGGATCTCCGCACCCTGCGGGTCGAACCTGCGGAACATTATCCCGAGGCCACGGCGCACATCCCGGAGATGCTCGCGATGATCGGCCAGCTCATGGAGAAGGGATTCGCCTACCAGTCCGACGACGGCTCGATCTATTTCTCCATCGCGAAGTGCCCGAACTACGGCCAGCTCGTGAAACTCGACTTCGAAAACCAGCGCATCGGCGACCGCGTCCGCAGCGACGAATACGCCAAGGACTCCGTCGCGGACTTCGCGCTGTGGAAGGCGTGGGACGAGAACGACGGCGACGTGCGCTGGGACAGCCCCTGGGGGCCCGGCCGACCCGGCTGGCACCTCGAATGTTCCGCCATGAGCCGGAAATACCTCGGGCTCACGTTCGACATTCACACCGGAGGCGTCGACAACATGTTCCCGCACCACGAGGACGAGATAGCCCAGAGCGAATCGGCCAACGGATGCAAGTTCGTGAACTGCTGGCTCCACTGCGAGCACCTCACGATCAAGGGACAGAAGATGTCGAAGTCGCTCGGAAACTTCTATACGCTCCGCGACCTCACGGCCAAGGGCTGGTCCGGCGCGGAAATCCGCTATCTGCTCATCGGGACGCATTACCGCTCCAAACTCAATTTCGACCCGGACGCGCTCGCCCAGGCCCGCACGGCGCTGAAGAAATTCCACACGCTCTTCACGCGTCTCGCCGCCGCGCCCGCAGGCAACGCTCTGCTGGACGAGGCGAAAGCCGCCGTCGACGCCGCCAAGGCCAAATTCGGGGCCGGTCTCGCCGACGACCTGAACATCGCCGAAGCGCTCGCGACCGTCCATAAATTCACGCGCGAGGTCAACGGCCTGCTCGCAAAGGGCGCCGGACGCGACGCCGCGAACGTCCTCCTCGACCAGTACCGCGACTTCGACCGCGTGCTCGCGTTCCTGGACGTCGACGACGCGCTCCGCGCCGCGGAAGAGAAGCCTGCGGCGGACGTGCCAGCAGAAATCCTCGAACTCGCGCAGAAACGCGCCGAAGCGAAGAAAGCGAAGGATTTCGCCGCCGCGGACGCCATCCGGGCGCAGATCAACGCCGCCGGCTGGGCCGTGAAAGACACGCCCGCCGGACCGGAGTTCTCGAAATTATGACGATCCCGCATTCCGCCCAGATCCAGGCCCTTTCCGCGCAGCTGGCGGCGTCGCTCGACCCCGCCCGCGATTACCCCGCGCTCGCGGCTCAGGCCGCCCGCTGGGACAAGGAACGCCTGCTCGACGGACTCCGCAT
>JAFYBD010000027.1 GCA_017540385.1 Lentisphaeria bacterium | reverse complement strand
GTTCGCCAGGGCGGAGTCGAGGTAGGCGCTCACGTCCGCGAGCAGCTCGTTTTCGGGCAGGCGGGGCTCGTCGAACTCGACGGAGTCCGGGATGGTGCCGTCGGTGATGCCGAGCGTGCCTGCGAAGACGTATTTCGCCGCGCGGGTATTGTACTGCGCGCGGATGAGCTCGAGTTCGCCGTTCTTCAGGGTGATGCGGAAGTTGAGGACGTCGGAGAGCAGGGCGGTTCCCGCGTCGTATTTCTCCTCGGCCTCCTTCAGCATCTTCTTGCTGTAATCGATCTGGGCCTGCGCGATGGCCTGCTGCGAGATCGCGAGCTGAACGTCGTTGTACGAATACGCCACGGTGCGGAGCAGCAGACGGCGAGCGTCCTCAAGCGCGTCCTTCGCCTGGTTCAGGCTGTATTTCTGCGCGAGGACGTTCATCTCGCGTCCGAGGCAGTCGAAGATGAGCCACTGACCGCTGAGGGACGGGCCGACGTTCGTGTTGAAGGTCCACGGCTTCTCGCCGGAAGACGAGGACGTGACCTTCGAGAAGCTCTGCGTGACGGACATCCCGGCGTTCAGCGTGGGCGCGTACGTCGAGAAGCTCTGATAGTATCTGGCGCGGGCGGAGTCGATCGTGAACTGCACGCGGAGGAAATCCGGGTTGTTCTTCAGCGCGATCTCCTGCGCCTGTGCGAGCGAGAGAGTTTTCATGTCCTCGGGGAAGAGGACCTTCTCCTCGTCCGGGATGTCGGTGTACATGGTATGCTTGACCGCCATGGGGGGCTTCGTATAGCTCTGGCAGCCGCCGAAGGCGAGCGCGAGCGGCACGGCAAGGAGGAAGAGTTTCTTGTTCATTGTTTCTGGAGACTCCTGAGGAAGAGTTGGATAACTGGAACAGGATCGACGAGCTGGTCCTGAAAATCACTGAGCATGCACATGTGGTGGATCGCGCCGTTGAAGAGGATGCAGGCGGCTCCGAGATCGAATTCCCGGAATTCGCCGCTCGCGATCCCCTGGCGGAGGACGCCCTCGAAGATCGCCATCTTGCGCTGTTCGCCGGCGATGACCGGGTGGGAGAAATCCTTCGGGGGAGGGACGTTCTCCAGGATGGCGCGATGGTATCTGCGTTTTTTGTGGAACGTCCCGACGATGTATTGCGCCATTTCGACCAGCCGGTCGGAGGCCGACCGTCCGCTGGAGGCGATCTCATCGAGCTTGTCGCAGAGGTCGGAGATGGACGACCTGGCGATGGCGTAGAGGATGTCGTTCTTGTCGCGGAAATAATTATAGAGGACGCCGCGGGAGACGTTCAGTCGCCGAGCGATGTTTTCGGTGGTGAAAGCCTCCCAGCCGCCCTCGCAGAGGAGATTGATCCCGGTGGAACAGACGTCGTTCCGGATGGATTCGGTCATCATCTCCCGCATTTTCTGAGTGTATCTCGGCACGAGCGCCCCGCGAGCTGGTTAGAGGGTTGGGAAAGGATCTTTCTGACACGATGATTTTATTATGACATCCTGTCAGAATTGACATAAAAAATACACGATTTCGGGGTAAAATCAAGCAGAGGTGACAAAAAATGTCGTCTTTTTAATAAAAACTGCATTATCTTTGATAAATACTTCATGCGCGGAACATGTCGTGGCAGGGCGGACCGACATGGAGAAAGCGTGACATTGCACTCGAAACCTCGCCCGAAAATCTTGCAAATCTAACATCGGATATTAGAATTACAAGAACAAACGATCCATTTTTCTGCATTTTTTTTGGAACAAAATCTTGCAAATCCAATATTTGATGTTATATTTACAAGAAACATCCAAACAGGAGAAACATCATGATCGAACGACATTTGAGCTCATACATCCGCGAAGCGGCAACGCAATACCCGATCGTCGCTGTCACGGGACCGAGACAGTCCGGGAAGACGACCCTTTGCCGTTCGCTCTTCCCCGATTACACCTATGTCAATCTGGAAAAACCGGATACGCGGCAATTCGCGACCGAGGATCCGAACGGGTTCCTCGCTCAGTTTAAAAAGCCGGTAATCCTCGACGAGGTCCAGCGCGTGCCGGAACTTTTCAGTTACATCATGGTCCTGGCCGACGAACGGAACGAAATGGGGCAGTTCATTCTGACCGGTTCCCAGAATTTCCATCTCCAGGAAGCGATCAGCCAGTCGCTTTCCGGCCGGTGTTCGCTCATGAAGCTGCTGCCTCTGTCCCATCGTGAACTCGCAGGGCTCCCCCCCCGCGACATCTTTGAAATCGAAAAATGGGACATCCCGGAGACATCCGGTCAGGCTCCGTTCGAACATGTCTTCCGCGGGAGCTATCCGCCCATTTACGACCGAAAGATCAACCCGACGAACTGGCTGTCCCAATACACGCAGAGCTACCTCGAACGCGACATCCGGGCGCTGGTCAACATCAGCGACCTCGAAACGTTCGAGAGGTTCCTGCGGCTGGCGGCGGGGCGGACCGGTCAGATACTCAACATGGATTCCCTCGCCGGCGATTGCGGCGTTTCCCCCGTGACCGTGAAACGGTGGCTTTCCCTGCTCCAGGCCAGCTATATCGTGTTCCTGCTGCGTCCGCATCAGAAGAATTTCAACAAGCGCCTGACCAAAAGCCCGAAGCTGTACTTCTATGACACGGGCCTGGTCTGCTATCTGCTGAATATCCGCGACGCCGAAACTCTGGCGCTTCACAGTCAGCGTGGGGCGATCTTCGAAACGTACGTCGTTTCCGAACTCGTCAAGACCTGCATGAACGCCGGCGTCGAGCCGCCGCTGTACTTCTGGCGGGACTCACAGGGGCACGAGATCGACCTGATGATCGAAAACGGCGAAGACCTCTTCCCGATCGAGATCAAATCCGGGCAGACGGTCAACGGCAGCATGTTCAACGGGCTGAACTTCTGGCGCAAGCTCTCCGGCACGGAAAAAGGCATGCTGTGCTACGGCGGGAGCGAGTCGTACGACCGGAACGGGTTCAGCGTCCGCGCATGGGACGCGATCTGAGGGCGCGGCAGCTCGTTCCACGCCCATTTCCTGCGGCATCCGGCAAGTCCACGACCGTCGAAGGAAAAACCGTCGTCAAAAAACGCTTTTTTTCCTGAAAAAGACTGGAAAAAAGGCCGTGTGTGTGCTACATTATTTTATTACGACGATTGACTTCACCGGAAAGCGGAGAAAAAAGCATTGAAGAAGAATTCGGAAGAACGCCCCGTGCCGACGCGTCTCGTGCGCCTCATCAGCCTCGGATGCCCGAAAAATATGGTCGACGCCGGTGTGGCGGCGGGTTCGCTGCTCGTGGACGGATTCGGCCTGACCGCCGATGACGACGAGGCGGACGTGATGTGGATCAATACCTGCGCCTTCCTGGCCTCCGCCCGGAAAGAGGGCGTGGAGGAAATCCGCCGTGCCTGCGCGTGGAAGAAACGCCGCGCCGGGCGGCTGGTCGTCGTGGCAGGATGCCTGCCGCAATGGGACAAGGCCGGTCAAATTCAGGCGAAATACCCGCTCGTCGACGCATGGATCGGGATCGACCATCACGCGCAGATCGGATCGGTGCTGAAGAATCTCCTGGGCGGGAAGGCCGTCCCGGAACCGCTCGCCGCGAAGACCAGCGGCTGGATTTACAATGAGACCACGCCCCGGCTCCCGGTAGAGTCGGAGCATTATGCCTATCTCAAGATCGCGGACGGCTGCGACAACTGCTGCACCTACTGCCTGATCCCCTCCATCCGGGGCGGGCTCCGCAGCAGGACGGTGCAGTCCGTGACCGCTGAAGCGGCTTCGCTGGTGAATATCGGCTACCGCGAACTCATCCTGATCGCGCAGGATTCCGGGGCGTTCGGACGCGACCGCACGGGCGGCAAATCCGAACTGCCGCGGCTGCTGGCCGCGCTCGACAAGCTCCCGGGCGAATTCCGCATCCGCCTGATGTATGTCCATCCCGCGTCCATCGACGACGCGATGATCCGGGCGATGAAAAAATGCCGCCGTCTGATCCCGCACATCGAAATGCCCGTCCAGCACGTGTCCGACGCGATGCTGAAGGCGATGAACCGTCACATCACGGCTGCGCGTCAGGCGGAGGTGATCCGCAAGCTCCGCGAAGCGGGTTTCACCATCCGCACCACGCTGATGACCGGATTCCCCGGCGAATCCGAGGCGGACTATCAAATGCTTCTCGACGCCGTGAAGTCGCGCGTTTTCTCCCGCATCGGCGTCTTCGCGTATTCGCCGGAGGAGGGAACCCCCGCGGCCGCCATGAAGGGGCGCATCCAGCCTAAAGTCGCGGAGAAGAGAGCGGCGGAGATCGCCGCGGAACAGAAGAAGATTTCAGCCGGGGCGAACCGGGCGTTGAAGGGCCGGACAGTCGACGTGATCCTGGATACGGATTGCGGTCGCGGCAGATGGCACGGACGCATGCTGATGGACGCCCCGGACATCGACCAGACCGTCCACGTGTCGCACTGCCCCGCCGGCCTTGTGCCCGGCGCGGTCGTCGGCGCGACCATCACGCGGACCGCATCATACGAGCTTTACGGAACCTACGAACCTGAAGGGGGCGCCCCCGGAGGAACCAATCCATGAAACATCTCCCCAATGAACTTACGGTCAGCCGGATCATCCTGATCTTCTGTTTCGTCGTGCTGGCGAATTTCGACAACGTGAACCCGACCTGCATCCGGGTCGGGGAAAATACCGCGTATCTCTGCCACGTGATCGCGCTGATCGTGGCGGTTCTGGCGGGGCTTACCGACCTCGCCGACGGCTACCTCGCCCGGAAATACCATGTGGAGAGCGATTTCGGCCGTCTGATGGACCCGCTGGCGGACAAGATCTTCATCACGGCGACGTTCGTGATGATGCTGGACTACGACATGATCCCCGGCTGGGTACTGATCGTGATCCTGGCGCGCGAATTCATGGTGACCGGACTCCGCACGCTCGCCTCGGCGAAGGGCGTCATCATCTCCGCCGACCGCTGGGGCAAGATGAAGACCGCCACGCAGATGTTCACGCTGGCCGTGGGCGGCGCCGCCTGGATCCACCTCTTCGGTCTCTCGCTCGACGGCGGCACGGCCGCGATCGTCTGGAAATGCCTCCAGATCGCCGTGGTCGTCATCACCCTCGGGTCCGGCGCGCAGTATTTCATCCGTTACCGCAGTCTCTTCAGCGGGAGCTTCTGATTTCTGACCCGGAGCGCAGCCCATGCCTCAGACCATGACCTACAGGACCGATGAGAACGACCGGAAGAACGTCTTCCGGGCGTACCTCGTGGGTCCGTGCATCCATCCAGCCGATCCGGCGTCGACCGCGGACGATCTGAAGGAGCTCGCGGAGCTCGTTCATACGCTCGAAGTCCCGGTGGTCGGGCAGGTCGTGGCCGGATTGAAGGCCCCGAACCCGAAGTATTACGTCGGGAGCGGCAAGGCCGAGGAGATCCGCGACGCGGCGAAGGCGGCGGAGGCAAACGTCGTGATCTTCGACGTGGCGCTGAGCCCCACGCAGCAGCGCAATCTGGAAAAGCTCTTCGAGCTGAAAGTGATCGACCGCCAGGAGGTCATCCTGGACATTTTCGCTTCGCGGGCGCGCACGCGTGAAGCCGTGCTGCAGGTCGAACTCGCCCGCTGTCAGTATTTCCTGCCGCGTCTGACCGGCGCCTGGACCCACCTGTCCCGTCAGAGGGGCGGCGTGACCGGGGCACGCGGTGGCGGCGAGAAGCAGATCGAATACGACCGGCGCGAACTCCGCCAGCGCATTTCCGACCTGAAGACCGAGCTGGAGGAGGTCCGCAAGCACCGCGGGACCCAGCGGAAGAGCCGCATGCGGGCGAATCTGCCGAACGCGGCGATCGCGGGATACACCAACGCAGGCAAATCGACGCTGCTGAACCTGCTGACCGGGGCAGGGGCCTACGCGGCCGACCAGCTCTTCGCCACGCTGGACCCGACCACGCGCGCCCTGACGCTGCCGGACAAAACGCAGCTCATCCTGACCGACACCGTCGGATTCATCCGGCGTCTGCCCCATTCGCTGATCGAGGCGTTCCGGTCGACGCTGGAGGAGGCTGTGCTGGCCGACTTCATCGTGCTCGTGCTGGACGCGTCGAATCCGAACGTCTTCAGTCACGTGGAGACCACGATCTCCGTGCTGGGCGAACTCGGCGCGGAACGAAAATCCATTCTCGTGGTCTGTAACAAGTGCGACCTCATCCGCGACCCGCTCACGAAGATCAAACTCAAAAACTCGTTCCCGGACGCGGTGTTCATATCCTGCCGCACCCGCGAGGGGATCGACGGCCTGCTCGAAGCGTTGTCCGAGAAATGCGGCGGACGCTCAGAAATCTGCCGCGCCGCCATCCCCCCGGAACGCTCCGACCTCGTGGCTCTGCTCCACGAGAAGGCGCGCATCCTGGAGAGTTCCTACCGCGACGACGGGGTATTCGTCGCGACGGTGTCCGTGTCCGGACGCGAATCCGGGCGCTTCTCGCCGTATCTGACCCCGGACGAACCAGTCATCAATCAAACAATCAACATATAAGTTCAACAGGAGAAACACCATGAATCGTAAGCGCTCCCGTATTCTGACGGCCATCGGGCTCGCCGTTCTGGCCGGAGTCCTCGCCGTGCCCCAGGAGGCGTCGTCCCAGACTGCCGCTGCGGACACCTCCGCCACCAACGCGAACTGGGATGCGTTCCGTGTCGGCGGCGACGCCATGGAGAAGGGCGACACGCTCTTCGACGCGGGAAAATATCAGGAAGCCCTCGACGCATACAACAAGGCGCTGAGCGCATTTCAGAAACTTCACACGACCGATCCGAACTGGAACAAGTCGGTCGTGAGTTACCGCATCACCACGGCGCAGCGGAAAGTCACCTCGGCCGAACGCAAGCTCGCCGAAGCCAAGGCCGCCGCCCAGCCGAAGACGACGACCGGCACATCTTCGTCCGGCATCAAACCCTCCGCCGAGGCCATCAACCAGCAGGCCATCGTGGAGATCGCGAACCTGCGCGAACAGGTCGATTCGCTGAAGAAACAACTCGCCACGCAGAAGAGCATCGCGGACAAGGCAAAACAGTCCGCCGATCAGGCGTCCGCGCTCTCGAAGGACAAGACCGCACTCCAGAAGCAGGTCGCCGACCTGACCGCGGAACGCGACGCCCTGAAGGCCGCCGGCAACGCCGAGAAGGCCGCCGAAATGCAGAAAAACACCGACGAGCTGAAATCGAAACTCGCGGACGTCGAGAAGAAGCTCGCGGACGTTGAGAAGGAAGCCGAGAAGGAATCCCTCGCCGCCCAGGCGAAAGTCGCCGCCGCCGAAAAGGAATCGGCCGACGCGAAAGCCAAGCTCGCGGTCGCGGAAAAGGAATCCGCAGACGCGAAAGCCAAGCTCGCAGTAGCCGAAAAAGAGTCGGCAGACGCAAAAGCGCAGGTCGCCGACCTCACGAAGAACGCCGACGCCGCGGCCGCATTGACCGCCGCAAACGCGCGGATCAAGACCCTGAGCGATACCAATGCGAAGCTCGCCGACGACCTGAAGACGCAGAAAGCCGCTTCGGACAAGGCCGCCGCCGACCTCGCCGCCGCGCAGAAGACCGCCGCCGACCGCAAGGCCGCGCTCGACACGCTCCAGGCGTCCTACAACGAGACGAAGAAATCCGAGTCCGAGTTGAAGCAGAAGGTCGAGGCATCCGCCAAGGCAGCCGCCGACCTCGCGACCGCAAAGGCCGCCGCGTCCCAGCTCGAGAATCGGCTCGCGGAGGAACAGAAGAAGACCGTCGCTGCCGAAACCGAACGCAAGAAGCTCGCGGACGAGCTCGCGCAGGCGAAATCCAGTCAACCCGAGGCCGTGAAGAAACTTGAAAACGACCTCGCCGCGCTTCGGAAAGAGAAGGACGCCCTCGACGCGAAGGCCGCCGATCTGACCAAGAAGAACGCCGGTCTCACGGAGAATGTGACCACGCTCACCACGAAGAACGGCGCGCTCACGAACGAGAACAAGGCGTTGAAGGACGCCATCGCCGAGTCGAGGAAGAACGCCGCTGCCGCAGGGGCCGCAACGGCTGCCGCGGCCGACGCGAAGGCTCTCGCCGACGCGAACGCCAAGGTCAAGGCGTTGACCGACGAAAAGGCAACGCTCGCCGAGGCGAACAAGAAGCTCGCCGCCGATCTCGAAGCCGCGAAGAAGCCCATGGCGGTCCCGGCTGTCAGCGACGATGCGAAAGCATTGGCCGACGCGAACGCCAAAGTCAAGACGCTCACGGATGCGAACAAGAAGTTGACGGCCGACCTCGAAGCCGCGAAAAAGGCTGCCCCGGCCGCGGACGCGAAGGCTCTCGCCGACGCAAACGCCAAGGTCAAGGCTTTGACCGACGAAAAGGCGAAACTTACGGCCGATCTGGCCGCGCAGAAGGCCGCCGCCGAAAAGGGCTCCGCCGACACCAAGGCGCTCGCCGATGCGAATACGAAGATCCAGACGCTCACCGACGCGAACAAGAAGCTCACGGACGAAAAGACGAAACTCACCGCCGACCTCAATGCGCAGAAGACCGCTTCGGCCGGACTCGAATCCGAGCTCGCCGAAGCGAAGCGCCGCGCCGAGGACGCCGCGAACAAGCCTGTCCCGTCGGAGTTCACGGCGAAGGTGGCCGCGCTCACGCAGGAGAAAGCGAAACTCCAGGACGAACTGGTCGCCACGCAGGCCGCACTTGACAAGGCGAAAGCCGACGCCGCGAAGTCGACCGCCACGGCCGCTTCCGCCGGCGCTCTGGCCGCAGCCGAAAAACGCGCCTCCGTTCTCGAGGAGGACGTGAAGAAGCTCACGGCCGAGGTCCAGACGCTCACCGACACGAACAGGAAACTCGAAGCAGGCGAAGCCGTCCGCAAGTCGCTCGAGGCCGAGAACAAGTCGCTGGCCGATTCGAAAGCGGATTCCGACAGGCAGATCGCCGACCTGAAGGCGCAGATCGCGAAGTTCTCCGCGCCGGGCGCCGGCGACGATCCCGAACTCGCGAAGCAGAAAGAACTGAACGCGTCGCTGTCCGCGTCGCTCGAGAAACTGACCGCCGAGAAGACCGCCGCCGCAGAGGAACTCGCCAAGGCGAACAAGGACCTCGTAACCGCACAGGCCCAGCTCGAGAAGATCAAGATCGACCAGGCATCCAATTCCGAAATCCGCAAGCTCAACGAATCGCTCGCCGACGCGAACGCCCTCCTGAAGAAGAGTAACGCCGAGAACGAGGCCCTGCTGAAGGAGTCGACCGCGCTCAAGGACCGCAACGACGCGCTTCAGAACACCCTCTCCAACATCCTGACCCAGCAGGCCGCGCTGAACGCGAAAGCGCAGCGGCTGGAGAAGGAAGTCGAGCTCCGCAGAAGGGACCCGAAGGCCGCCGAATCGCTCGAACTCCAGCAGAAGAACGAGTCCATCTCCGAATTGCTGAAGGAACGCGCCGAGGCCGATCAGGCCGCGACCGAGCTGAAGGAACAGCTCAACGACGAACGCGCGCTCTCGGCACGTTACAAGAAGACGATGAACGCCGCCCGCGTGGTGGCCGAAGCCGCTCTCGCCGAAGCCAAGACGCTCCGCGCCGAACTCGACACCTACCGCCGCAACGACCCGGACGCGAAGCCCGAGATCGCAAAGACCGAGGACAGCATCCCCGAGGAACTGATGCCGATGTTCGAGGACATCATCAACGGCAACGCCGAGGGCAAGACCTCGCTGCCGGTCGACACGCTCAAGTTCGAGGAAGCCATGAAGGCCGCCCGTCAGGCGGAAGAAGCGAAGGATTTCACGGGCGCGCTGTGGCATTATCTGACCGCCGCGGACGCCGACCCGACCAACGCCTCCGCGCAGCTTTCTCTCGCCCGAATTCATTATTCGCTGAAACACGCCGAGAACGCCCTGAAGGCGTATGAAAAGGCATTGAAGCTGGGTGCCAAGCGCGACCTCAACCTGGAGAATCTCCTGAAGGCCGCCCAGCCCGACAACTCCAAAAACAAGTAAGGGGCACCTCTAAAAATTGGTATTCGGCGGCTTTTCGCGTCTGGACAAAGTCCAACTGGTAAGATTTTCGGTGGTTACCTTCAGGTAGCCACGCTCAAATCTTCCTGCATTGGTCTTTTTGCCCATTCGCTGAAAATCCATC
>JAFYBD010000259.1 GCA_017540385.1 Lentisphaeria bacterium | reverse complement strand
GGCGATCTCGCACGCGGAGAGCTTTTCGTTGCTGGCCTGCAGATCGCCGGAAACGACCCGCAGGACGAAGTCGACGAATTCGGCGGTGTCGGGGCGTCCCTGGGCGTCCCAGTCGATCCAGTGCGGCTTGGACTGCGCCAGACGGGTGTTCGTGGCGACCTTCACGGTCGGGACCACGGTGCCGAACGGCGTGCCGCGTCCGGTCGTGAACAGGATCAGCTGGCATCCCGCGGCGGCGAGCACGGACGCCGCCACCAGGTCGTTGCCGGGGCCAGCGAGCAGGTTCAGCCCGGGCGTTTTGCGCCGCTGGCCGTATTCGAGCACGTCGACGACCGGCGAGGAGCCGCCCTTCTGGACGCAGCCGAGGGACTTGTCCTCGAGCGTGGAGATGCCGCCGGCCTTGTTCCCCGGCGAAGGATTCTCGTCGATGGGCTGGCCGTGGCGTTCGTAGTAGCTCTTGAAGCCGTTGATCATGGCGACGCATTTGTCGAAGACTTCGCGGGAGACGCAGCGGTTCATGAGGAGCGTTTCCGCGCCGAACATCTCCGGGACCTCCGTGAGGACGGTCGTGCCGCCCTGCGCCGCCAGCCAGTCGGAGAACCGTCCGACGAGCGGGTTCGCGGTGAGGCCGGATAGACCATCGGAGCCGCCGCATTTGAGGCCGACGCGGAGCGCGGACACGGGGATGTCCGTGCGGACTTTGACGCGGGCGGCGTCGAGCTCGGCGAGGAGTTCCAACCCGCGGGCGTATTCGTCGCCGTCGTCCTGCGCGCGCAGGAACCTGATATTGAGCTTGGAAATGTCGCCGAGGCGTTCCTTGAAACTCTCGAGCGTGTTGTTCTCGCATCCGAGCCCCACGACCAGCACGCCGCCGGCGTTCGGGTGGTGCGCGAAAGCCGCCAGCATGTTCGCGGTACATTCGTGGTCTCCGCCGAGCTGGGAGCAGCCGTATGGATGCGTGAGTGCGAATCCGCCGACGGCGTCGGCCAGACGTCGCGCCAGGTCGTTCACGCAGCCGACCGTGGGGATGACCCACAGTTCGTTGCGGACGCCTGCCTGCCCGTCGGGGCGGAGGAACCCGGAAAAGGTGCGCGTGGTTTTGATCTCAAGCGGCGAGAAATCGGGGTTGTAGGTGTATTCCAGCAACCCGGCGAGATTCGAGGCCAGATTGTGCGTGTGGACGTGTTCGCCCGGGGCGATCGCGGTCTTCGCGTGCCCGATGGGCATCCCGTACTTGACGACGTTTTCGCCCTCGGCGATGGGCCGGATGGCGTATTTGTGGCCGTCCTCGCGGACCTCCACGTTGTCGAGCGGGTGGATGATCATGGCTGCTTCGTGACTCCGCTTTCGACGGCGTCGGTGAAGCCGGGGATGGTGTTCAGGTCCATGCCCCAGAATCCGGTCTGCGCGAGGATGGTGCGCACGTCGGGCTTCGAGGCGAAGAACGCCTTGACCTCGGGCGCGTCGTTGATCTCGCAGGAGCGGTAGAAGTCGATGAGGTAGGCCATGGACTGCGTGAGGCAGGCCGGGAGCTTCCCGGTGAGCTTGAGGTAGTCCAGGAGCGTGGGCAGCACGCGGACTTTCCACTTCGAAACGGAGTTCAGCGCGATGGAGAGCAGCCGGTGCTGCGCGTAGGGATTCGCGAAGCGTTCGAGCACGGACTCCGCGTAGGCGCGCTTTTCCGCCTCGGGCAGGTTCACGGTCGGCATGACCTCCTCGAAGAGGACGGTGCGCAGGAATTTGCCGAACTTCTCGTCGCGGACCATTTCGTCCACGAACGTAAATCCGGCCATGTGGGCGCCGAGCACGCTGGCGGTGTGTGCGCCGTTCAGGAAGCGCACCTTGCGCGTGCGGTAGGGGGTCTGGTCGTCGGTGAAGAGCACGTTCAGCCCGGCCGCCTTCGCGGGGAGCTCGCGTTCGACCTCGGCCGGCCCCTGGATCACGAAGAAGAAGAATGGCTCGCCGCAATCGAGGAGCTTGTCCTCGACGCCGAGTTTTTCGCAATACTTCGCGGCGTCCGTGCGCGGATACCCGGCCACGATGCGGTCGACGAGCGTGCTGCAGAAGATGCACTTGTTTTCGACGTAATCGATGACCTGCGGATCGTCGAGGTATTTCAGCACGCACTCGCGGAGCTTCTCGCCGTTGCGCTCGATGAGCTCGCAGGGGATGAAGACGAGTCCGCCGAGACCGGCTTTCGCGCGGGCGGTGACGAGCTTCGCGATCTTCGAGGGGAACGTGTCGGCGTCGGGGCGGTATTCGATGCCGGCCTCGGTGGTGTTCGAGAAGACGAACCGGAGGTCGGGGTTCAGCGCGGCTTCGACGACTTTGTCCCATTCGGTCGACGGGTTCAGGCAGCCCTTCACGCAGTCGATCTGTTCGATGTTCTCGACGACCTGGCCGTCCTTCACGCCGCGGAGGATCACGTGATACAGCCCTCCCTGGGCGTTGATGACGTCGCTCATGCCCTGCGGCAGCGGCTGCACGATCTGAACGGCGGAGTCGAACACGCCCGCCTTGTTCATGCGGTCGATCATCCAGTCCACGAATGCGCGGAGGAAGTTGCCCTCGCCGAACTGGAGGACGCGGACGGGGCGGTTTAACGGTGTTTCACGGACAAGCTGTTTCATGGAGGACTCCTGTGATAACGTGCGGGGATGGGATCAGTCGAGGGAAATGAGGTAACGGCAGACTTTCGCGGGGGATTCGTGCCAGTCCTGAAGGGCTTTGCCGGCTTCGTCGAACGGATAAACGCGCGAGATCATCTTCGAGATCGGGAAGAGTCCGCGGGCGGCGAAGTCGATCACGCGGCGGAAGTTGCCGGGGAGGGCGTTGCGCGAGCCGCGGATGTCGAGTTCCTTTTGGACGAAGAGCTTGGTCTCGTATTCGACCGGGGCCTTGGCGTAGCCGATGTAGGTCACGCAGCCGGCGAACGCGACTTCGTCGACGGCGGCGCGGAAGGTCTGCGGGAGTCCGACGGCCTCGATCACGACGTTGGGACCGCGTCCGGCGGTGAGGTCGGCGAGGGCTTCGTGGAGGTCGGTCTTCGAAGAGTCGATCACGTCGGTCGCGCCGAATTCTTTCGCGAGCGCGAGCTTCTCGGGGTCGACGTCGATCGCGATCATCTTCCGCACGCCTTTGCGCGCGAGTCCGAGCACCGCGCCGAGACCGACGGCTCCGCAGCCGATGACGGCCGCGACGGAGTCCTCGGTGGCCCCGGAACGGTCAGAAGCGTGTCCGCCGACGGTGAGGGGCTCGATGAGCGCGATCTCCTCCTGTTTCATCGCGTCGGCGTCGAAGAGCTTGGTCCAGGGCACTGCGATGTATTTGGTGAGCGCGCCGTCGCGCTGGACGCCGAGGGTCTGGTTGAACTGGCAGCAGTTCGGCCGTCCGGCGAAGCAGCTGGGGCAGGTGCCGCAGTTCGTGTACGGCGACACGGTCACTTTCTGCCCGACGCGCCAGCAGTCCGGCACGTCTTTCGCCTTGTCCGCGATGACCGCGCTGATCTCGTGCCCGGGGATGCGCGGGAGCGTGATGAGCGGATTCTTGCCGCGGAACGTATTGAGGTCGCTGCCGCAGAGCCCGACGTGTTTGACGGCGAGCAGGACGCAGCCGGGAGCGAGTTCGGGTTCCGGGACGTCGCGGAACGCGGTTTCGAACGGAGCGGTGATGGAAAATGCGCGCATGATGAGATTAACCTCCGAAATATGCTTTGAGGGCGTTGCCGCCCATGATTTGAGCTTGTTCGTGTTCGCCGAGGGACGCGATGAAGTCGCCGACGACTCCGCGCCACTGCGAATACGTCGTGGCGCACGTGCAGACCGGCCAGTCGGAGCCGAACATCACGCGTTCGGGTCCGAACGCCTCGAGCACGGTCTCCATATAGGGACGGAGCTGCTGCGGGGTCCAGCTGTGAATGTCGGCTTCGGTGACGAGCCCGGAGAGCTTGCAGAAGACGTTCGGGAACGCCGCGAGTTTGCGGAGATTGTCCGCCCAGGGCTGGAGTTCGCCCGCGGCGATCTTCGGCTTGGCGATGTGGTCGAGCACGAAGATTTGCTCCGGCGAATGACGCCGCACGAACTCGATGGCGTACGGCAGGTGGCGTTCGAAGATCAGGATGTCGTAGACGAGGCCGGTCGCGAGGATGCGGTCGACTCCGCGGTTGAAGTCGTCGCCGAGGATGAACCGGTCGTCCGGCTCGTCCTGCACCACGTGACGGAGCGCGCGGAGTTTCGGATTCGCGGCGAAGCGTTCGAGCAGCGCGGGGAACTCCGGCGAGGCGATCGGGAGCCAGCCGACCACGCCCGCGATGAAATCGTTCTGTTCCGCGAGCGAGAGCAGCCATACGGTCTCCTCGACGCACTGGCGCGCCTGGACGGAGACCACGCGGTCGATCCCGGCTTTCTCGAGCTCGGGTTTCAGGTCGGCGGGCAGGAAATCGCGCCGCAGGACGGCCATGTCGTCTGAGATCCAGCCGTAGTCGCGGGTGTTGTAGTGCCAGAAATGATGGTGCGCGTCAATTTTCATCTTCGAGGACCTTTCTGCGGATGAGCTCGGCCCAGAACGCTTCCGGGGAGCGGTGCTGCGCATAGGCGGCGTTCACGGCGATGCGCGCGGGGTCGGAGGTGTTCAGGGAGACGGCGACCACGCCGGGCTGGCGGAAACCGTATTCGACGGCCGCCGCGGCCGGGTCGATGGAGAATTCGCGGCAGACTGCGAGGTAGTCTTCGCGCATCCGGAAAACCTCGGCGTCGCGGACCGGGTCGGCCGGACGGTAATCCAGCATGGATCCGCCGGTGAGGAAGCCGCCGTTGAACAGCGCGGAGTCGATCACGCCGACGCGGTCGTCGCGGAGTCTCTTCAGGAGTTCGCGGAGGTCGCGCGGATGGCGCAGGATGGTCGGGGCGCAGGCGAACATCACCCAGTCGAACGGGATGTCGGGGTAGAGGCCGCGGATGACGCGCCAGTCCTTGGCGCCGATCCCGACGCCCCGGACGAGGCCTTTGGATTTGAGTTCGAAGAGCGCCTTGTAAGCGCCGAGGATGTCCTCCACCGTGCCGCCGCCAGCGAGGAATTCGTCCGGGTCGTGGACGGAAACGAGGTCGATCGTGCGGCCGCCGAGGAGTTCGACGGCTTCCTCGTAGCAGCGGAGGATGCCGTCGTAGGAGATGTCCTGCCCGGCGTCGTGATCGAGTCCGGCCCACACGCCCGGCTCGAAGGTCGGTTCCGGGGTCGTGAGCGGTTTCCTGCGCCAGCCGAGCTTGACGCTGACCGTGAGACCGTCGGCGGGGACGTCGAGGTCGCGGAGGACCCTGCCGATCGTCTCAAGCGCGAGTCCGGCGCCGTATTTGCCGGCGGAGTCGATCGTGGGCTTCGGCGAAGTCCGGAACCAGGCTTTCGCGAGTTCCAGTTTTGTTTCGTACGGCAGGACGCGGTAGAGATTGCCGAGGCAGCTGGTCCCGAAAATGACCGGCGTGATCTCGACCCCGTCCCTGGTCAGGCAGGATGTCATAGGTCGTCAGGGGTTCGCGGGTGGTGCGGATAGAATCAACTTTCGCAAGTTATTATAGATGCCCAAACGACAAAAAACAAACTGAAGTGAAGTTTTAACGCGAACTTAACGCGAAATGCACGTTAGCTCACGCAGCGTGCGCCCGCGCGAACGGGACAAAGGAGATTCGGACGGGCGGATGAAAGCGCGTCAGGGTTTCTCGATCACGTACGTCGTGATGGAGTACGGGGCCAGGCTCACTTCGAGGAATTTGTCCGGACTGTGTTTGTCCCGCAGGATAAGAACGGCCGGGATGTCCTCGTTCCAGTTTTCACCGGCGTTCACCGGACCGCTGGTGCGGATGACCTTGGCGGAGTCCGCCGGGATGTTTTTGAATTCCGAGAGGTCGAATACGAGCGAGCGTTCCTCGCCGGAGGTGTTGATCGCCACGATCACGATCCGGCCGGATTCGCGGTTCCAGGCCGCGAGGGTGTTGCGCGAGGATGCGATGATGCGGTCGCCGGGGCGGATGTAACGCGTGAACTGGCCGAACGCATAGTAGCGTTTCCCGAGGAGGAGTTTCTCCGTGAAATGGTCGGCGATGCCGAGACCCCAGTAGCCTCCGGCGAGGGAGGTGTTGGCGCGTTCGGCGGCGTTGAAGTCCGAATGATGGCGGTCGATGACCTGCCAGATGACCCAGGCGGAGGGCATCATGCCGTTCATGTCCGTGATGATGCGTTCGGCGAGCCACAGCGGGCTGGCCATGTCGCCCGCGGCCTGGCCGCCGATGTTTGCGTTGCCGTCGACCTCGCTCATCCAGAACTGTTTTTTCTCGGAGTCGGCGAGTTTCATCATTTCGGCGCGCCTGCCGCCGCTGTACGTATGCGTGTTGATGCGGTCGACGGCCTTTTTCGCCTCGGGCGAGAGCGCCTTGTACACGTCGATGGCGAGGTCCATGGAGGTCTCGTCGGTTGCGGCGATGTTGATGCCGTCGCGGACGCCGTTGCGCCGGAGCGCCTTGTCGAGGGCGATGATGATCTCGCTCTTGAGCTTGTTGTCCTTCAGGTCGCAGCCCTCCTGCTTGTTGCTGTTCGCGCCCCAGAACCCGGACGACGGCTCGTTGAAGGCCTCGATGCTGTTCAGCTCGATGTGCAGGTCTTTGCGGAAATGCTTCACGACGTCCGCGAGGAACTCCGCGAACGGCTCGACGTACTCGGGCTTCAGGTTGTTGTCCCTGTGCGCCCCGGAGCCGCCGCTGGAACACCCGCTCCAGGTCATGAAGTACGGCGGGGAGTTCGAGAACGCCTCGACGATCGCGTCGGGGTTGCGCGCGAGGATCTTCGTGAGGACGTTCATCTGGTTTTTGTCGCGGTCCCAGTCATAGCGCCAGATCGCGATCCCGTCGTCGTCGACGCAGATCTCGCCTTTGTCGGAGAGGAACGGCTGGGCGAATCCGGGCATATTCGAGTCCGAACGCGTGATGTGGTTGTGCCGGGGATCGTCGCCGCCGCCGATGTTGTACCGGGCGATGTTCAGCCCGAGCCCTTTTTTCACGTCGAAGAACGCGTCGACCGACGCGTCCGTGAGCTTGTCGCTGTAGCCGACGCGGTTCGCCCACCAGCACAGCGAGGTGCCCCAGCCCTCGAATACGCCGCCGTTGAACGGCGAGCCCTTCGCCGGGTCGAGCTTCACGATTCGGGACGAGGGGGATTGCGCGCTGAGAAACTGGCAGGAAAGGGCGGTGAGTGCGAGGAGAAGACAGCGTACGGCGGAGAATTTCATGGGGCGCTCCTTGGGGGGGGTTGGGACGGATGTTGATCGTTTTTGAGATACTATAGCCTCGGAGAACAAAAATACAAACGCCGCGCCGTAAAAAGGCGGAAAAAAACGCAGAGAACACCCGTTCGGAAGCAAGACAAAAGCCCCTGAAAAAGCAATCCGGCACTTGTCTGCAAGGTACAGTAAAAAAACGCATGTTTTTACTGTCCCTTGAAAAATGGATCCGAGCTGTTTTTTGCCTGACTTCGTCGGCCAGTCCCGGAGTACGGGGAAACGATTCCGGCTTGATTTTTCGCCGCGGCGTGATATTGTATTGGTACGACTCCCAACCCCCACATTTTCACCAGAAAGGAATTCAGCATGAACCTGCCGATCCACCTCATCCTGG
>JAFYBD010000258.1 GCA_017540385.1 Lentisphaeria bacterium | reverse complement strand
GGTGGAGGAAATCGAACATGCTCCAGAGGTCTTCGGCGGAGTTTTCGAGCGGGGTTCCGGTGAGGATGATCCTGCTGGCGGCCGGGATGGATTTGCAGGTCTGGGCGTTCTGGCTGAGCGGATTTTTGATGTGCTGCGCCTCGTCCAGGATGAGCGTGGCCCATTCGCGGTCGCGGATGGCGTCTGCGTCGCGTTTCACGAGCGCGTAGGACGTGACCACGATCTCGCGCGTCGCGGCCTTCTTCCACAGGGAACCGCGGTTCGGGCCGTTCACCACGAGCACGCGGAACCGGGGCAGGAAGCGTTTGATCTCGCTGGCCCAGTTGCCGAGGAGCGTGGTCGGGCAGACCACGAGGGCGGGGAGCCGGAGCCGTGGTGCGGCGGCGAGGAACGCGAGGACCTGGACGGTCTTGCCGAGGCCCATTTCGTCGGCCAGGATGAGGTTGCAGCCGCGGCGCGACATACCGTCGAGCCAGGCGACGCCGGCCTTCTGGTAGCCGCGGAGCTGGCCGTGGAAGATCTCGGGATCGATCTCGGGCGGCTGCGAGGCTTCGTGAACGCTGTCGTAATCGAGCTTCAGGCGGAGGAAATCGGCCGGGACGGCTCCGGGGAGTTCGGAGGCCGCGTCCGCCCAGTAATACGCCGCATGGCGCGGGATGCGGATGATCTCGGCGTCGGGATCGTCGTCGGAGCCCGGGAAATACGTGATGACGGGCTGGAGCGAAGCCGCCAAACGGCGGAGCGCCGGGGGGATCCGCACGAAACGTTTCGGCAGGACCGACGGCGGCAGGAAGTTTTCGCCCTTCACTGCAGCGTCGGTCAGGTCGCACCAGCGGACGGCGCGGTCTCCGGCGGTCAGGCGTATGCCGAGTTCGAACCAGTCGGGCCCTTCGCCCCGGAGCGTGGTCCGGAGCGCGAGCCGGGAGGCGTCGCCGATCAGCGTCGCGAGCTCGGAGTTCAGCAGGAATTCGCGTCCTTCGCGCTGCCACCTGGGGATGACTTCCTCGATGAACATGCCGACGGCTTCGCGGTCCTCCAGACGGTAGACCGCCGTGGAGCCGCCCGCGGCGCGTTTCATCCGGCGCGTGAATCCGAAATGCACGAGTTCGTCCTGGCGAAGCGTTTCCTCGCGGGTATTGCGGAGCCAGAAGACCGCGGAACTGGGCGCGGACCCGAACCGCGTAGCGTCCGCGGAGCAGAGCGCGCCGCCGTAGTTGAACATCATGCTCAGCTCGAGCGTGCCGTCGTCCAGGAAATGCCCGTCGTAGAGCGTGCGGAATTTGCGTTCGCGCACCCTCACCCCGGTGGACGGGATGATGCGGATCGGGAGGTCCTTCGTATTCAGCAGCACGCGCGCCGCTTCGTCGTCGCACGGCTGGATGGTCGTCCGCAGGAAATCGCGCAGCCAGGAGACGTCGTTCCGGGCCGGAATCCACCAGTATTCGCCGAGCATGCCGGCCCAGCAGCCGCTCCGCCCGGAAATGACCTTCACGTCCTTCAGCGGCAGCGGCACGCCGCGTTCCATGATGGCGGAGCGGAGCAGATGGCCGGTGCGGAGCTTTTCGAGCAGGAGGACGGGCGCGGCGAGTTCGGGGTGGACGATGATGCGCTGTCCGGCGCGGGTGAACCGCGAGAATCCGGGGAGGCAGTGAAAGAATTCGGCGGCGAGCTCGGCGGAGAGCGACAGGCCCTGGTGTTCCTGCGGCTGGGCGTTGATCGCGAGGTAGCGGATGATCTGGCGGTCCTGCTGCGGGAAGTACTGGAGCCGGAGCGACGCGGTGGATTTGTCGAAGTGGAGCTGGCGCAGGTTCGTGAGGTTACCTGCGTAGGAACGCGAGCCGTAGACGAGGTTCACGCGCAGATGCAGGGTCTCCCATTTGCTCGGGGCGTGCGGGAATTCGTTTCCCGCGTCGAGTTCGACGTGCGCCGGATGGTCGCCGAGGAGCTCGGAGAGGAGCTCGGGCAATCCGACGCAGCGCAGCCCGGCGAACTGGGCCGGGAGGTCGGGCAGGGGCGCCTCGTCGTGCTTCTTGATGGTATATTTCGAATGATACAGAGCGGCGGCCATGGCGTGCGGGCAGAAACCCGGGAACTTGCCGCGGCAGGTGCACGTACCGGAGAACGGGCCGTTCGGGAACCCGCGGATTTCCGCGTGGGAGACGAATCCGTCCGGGTCGCGGCAGACCGCGCGGAGCACGCCGGGCTCGACTTCATGGCAGCAGAGCAGACCTCCATTGTGGAGGATGTGCTTGGCCTTCTTGAAGACCTCTTTCGCGCTGGACGCGATCAGTTTTGCCTCGAAACTCTCACCCATGGCACCGTTCCTGGTTTTTTTTCGAAAAATGAACGAATAATATACCATGCCGGACTCGAAAAAGCAATTCGGAAAGTCGCGATTTCCCGGAAAAAGGCTCATCCGAAAAATTATGACATGCGCGGGCGCTCGCCGTGCGCCGTGTAACTTCTTCTTTTTATTGGAAACGCGCTTGACATCCCGGCGAAGCGGTGCTATTGTATGGTTTGGAACTGCGCGAATCCCGATGAAACCTGGTCGTCCCCGACTTCGGGACGGGCGGATGCGTGCGGTTTCCCCCGAAACTGCTAATATCAATGCGAAAGGAGCTTTTCCTATGGCGGACCTGACGAACGATATCATCATCATTTCCAGCGGCCAGACAGTATCCGACCTGAACGTGGGCAAGGACGGTTGGGTGGAAGTGGAAGACGGCGGCACCCTGCAGACCGCGACCGTGAACGATGGCGGCTGGGTGACGATTTCCTCCGGCGGCATTGCCACGGGGATCGTTGAAAACGGTGGTTACATCGACGACCGGAACGGCGCCGTCGTGACGTTCACCGCGAACACGATCGCGTCGCTGGTGGTCTCGGCCGGCCAGAACGCTTCGATCCACTCGGCCACGACCGTGACCACCACGCTGGTGACCGGCGTCGGCAGCGACGGCGGCTGGCTGAATATCTGCCCCGGCGCGAACGTGAACGACCTCACGGTGATCTCGGGCGGGCAGATCGACACGGACGGAAACGTGACCTCCGTGACCGCGCGCGAAGACGGCTACATCAACGTCCGCGGCGGCCTGATGAACGGCGCGACCATCGACCAGGGCGGCGTGGGCGTGGTCTATTACCGCGGCACGGCGTGGAACGTCGCCGTGAACTCCGGCGGCCGTTACATGATGTACGGCGGCCTGGCCACCGCCACCACGGTCGCCTCCGGGGGGTATTTCCTCGTTCAGGAGGGATATGAATCCAGCATCGAATCCACCTATATCGGCAGCGCCACGCAGACCATCGTCACCGGCGGCACCATGCGCATGGTGTCCGGCGGCGCGGCGACCGAAGTGAACATGACCGACGGGTACCTGAGCGCGTTTGACGGGGCCACGGTGGATCAGCTCGCCATGACCGGTGGCACCGTGCTCATCACCGGCACGACCGTGGGCGGCGGCACGCTGACCAACCTGGACATGCTCGGCGGCTTTACGGAAGTCGAGAGCGACGGCATCATCTCCGGCGCGAACGTCGCCGGCGGCAACGTCATGGTCCGGAGTGCCGGTACGCTCGCCGAAGCGAAGCTCTGCTCCGGCGCGGGCGCGACCATCCTCGGTTCCGCGAGCGCCATCGAGCTCTCCGGCGCGACCGCGACCGTGTTCGGCGCCGTGACCACGGCCGTCCTGAACACCGGCGATTTCCTGCTCCAGAGCGGGGCCGTCGTAGACGGAGCCACCGTGAACGCCGGATTCGTCTGGAACACCCAGGCCGACACCCTCGTCACCGGCACGACCGTGAACGGCGGCGAGGTCACCGTGGCGGGTTCCGCCAGCGGCGCAATCGTCGATCAGGGCTCGTTCACCGTCGTCATGGGCGGCACGGCCAACGACGTGACGATCTACGACGGTTCGGTCGCCGTGAACGGCATCGGAGCAGTCGCCGGCGGCGTGAACGTGGGCAGCGCCTCTGCTCCGCTCGAAGGCGTCGAGCTGGTCGCCGATCTCGAACTGCTTTTGTCGCTCGAGCCTCTATCCGAGGATCCCAAATCCGCCACGCTCGACGTCCTGAACGGCGGTTACGTCGAAAACCTGACCGTCAACAGCGGCGGCACGGCGAACGTGGACGTGCTGGCGAGCGTTGCCGGAGCGACCACGACGGCCAGCAACGCCATTATCAATCTTTCCGCCGGAGCCACGATGCGCGACGTCGAGGTCAACTTCGGTACCGTGAACGTCGCAGGCATCCTGACCGACGTCGCGCTGCACGGCTACGCAAGCATCCCGGTCGGCGCGATGTTCCCGCCCGCGACTCCCGTCGGCGCGGAATTGAACGTGCTGTCCGGCGGCACGGCGTTCAGCGCCACGCTTGATTCGGCCTACGCCGTCATCGGCGACGGCGGCGTCCTCATCGGCGCGACCCTGAACAAAGTCGCCCAAATGACCGTCTCCAGCGGCGGCGTCCTCACCGGCCAGATCTCCATCGAGGACGAAAAGAACACCTGCGTCACGGTCTCCGAGGGCGGCGTCGTCGATTTCGACCTGACCGGTACCACCGCGGGCGACGCGGCGCGCATCGACGGTCTGAAGCGCGTCTCCGGCGCGCCGACCTACACGCTCACGGTGAATTCCGAACAGGCCGTCGGCACCTACCGCCTCGCGGACAACGCGGGCACGTTCAACAGCCCGATCACGGTGAAGACCATCTCCGAAGAGCTCGGCTCGATCTCCTTCGTGGACTCCATCCAGGTCGGCGAGAACTATTATATCCTGAAATCCCGGAGCGGCGGCGTCGACCTCTGCATCTCCGCCGAAGCCCCGTCCCTGCCGTATGTGACCGTCTATGCGAATTCGGAGTGGGCGGGCCTCGCGGACGGCACGAGCGTCGAGGTCACCGGCGGCACAGCCGTCATCGGCATCGACGCGTTCGCCAGCGCCGACCAGGCTTCGGACGCCGTCCGGCTGGACGGCACGGTCTACGTCGAGGGCGGCACCGCGACGTTCGTCTACGGCGTCAACCGCAACGTCGTGGTCGGATCCGGCGCGCTCGTGACCGATTCCAAAGTGAATTCCGGCGCGTCCCTGACCCTGAATACCGGCGCGTCCGCCTGCAACCTGGTGGTCGAGGAGAACGCAGCGCTCGTCGCGCAGTCCGGCACGACCCTGACCGGGGAATGCCCCTGGGACACCGACGCCGTCATCGCGGTCGACGGCGAGGTCGTGTTCGACGTGTCGGCCTCGACCGCCGAGACTTATATCACGCAATACTGCAACCTCTACAAGAACACCGGCACGCCGTCCTACACGGTCGTCATCGGCGAGACGCAGGAGAACGGCCTCTACGCCCTCGCGCTGAATTCGCAAGGGAGGGGCGTGCCCGCCACGTTGAAGCTGTCCGACGGCACCGAGATCGGCACGCTGACCGCCGGCACCCCGCTCCGTTACGGCGAGCAGACCTATACGCTCAGCAACGGCAGCGGCGCCAGCGCGAACTGGCTTCAGCTCGTCGTGGCGGATTACATCCCCACGTTCGATCACGTCTACGTGAACTCCGAATGGTCCGGGCTCGAGAAGGGCGCGGTCGTCGAGGTCGAGGGCGGCACCGCTATCGTCGGCATCGACGCGTTCGCCGACGCCGACTCCGCGATCGTCTCCACGCTCGAGGACGGCACCATCATCATCGAAGGCGGCGTCGCGCAGTTCACGGATGCGATCGCACGGAACGTGACCGTGAAATCCGCCGCGACCCTCTGCGATCCTTTCCTCCCGAACGGCCTCACGCTCACCGTGAACGCAGGCGGCACGATTGCCGCAAACGGCGCGGCTGAAACGTCGTTCTCGTCCGGCTCGACCGTCCAGCTGAACGGCGGCACGCTGAACTTCGACATCACCGCCCCGGGCGCCGCCTCCGCGACGCTTTCGACCTCCGTCAAGGACGGCGCCGCGATAGGGTCCTGGACGCTCCCCGCCGTGGGCGGCTACGGCGTCCTCTCCCCGAAGGTCTCGTTCGGCGGCGTGAAGGGCGAGGTCTCGGCCGC
>JAFYBD010000257.1 GCA_017540385.1 Lentisphaeria bacterium | reverse complement strand
GAGTCGTACTTCAGCATGTACGCGAGGTAGTCCGGGTCGAGCAGGTCGTTGATGCCGACGATTTCGATGTCATTCGCGAAGTTTTCGATGGCGGCACGGAACACCATGCGGCCAATTCTTCCGAATCCGTTGATACCGACTTTGATAGCCATTTGTTTTTCTCCTTTGAGGATATGGTTGAAAGTTTGGGATGGGTTTTGAATTTTTCAAACGTTTTAATATAGCACGGTTTTGGCGTTTTACAAGCGGGAAGGATCAAATTCGATAAAAAAATATCGGGCTCTCCCTCACATCGCTGTCTGGCACTCTTCCTGTCAACGTCCCGTCAGGCGTTTCGCCGCCTCGCGCGCTTCGGCGATGATCTCGTCCTCGCCGTCGACGCGGCCGCCGCGCATCAGGATGCGTCCGTCGCAGATGACCGTGTCGACGCAGGAGCTGTCGGCGGCGTACACCATGTCGGAGATCAGGTTGAATCCGGGCACGAGATTCTGGTTGTTCAGGTCGACGAGCATGCAGTCGGCGAGGCGTCCTTCCTCAATCACGCCCGCGTCGATGCCGAAGGCCTCGGCTCCGGACTGCGTGGCCGCGCGGAAGACGTCCGCGGCCTTCATCGCCTTCGGGTCGCCCGTAAGGTCCTTTCCGCGGAGGGCGGCGGTCTTCATCTCGCCGAGCATGGAGAGGGAGTTGTTGGAGGACGCGCCGTCGGTGCCGATTGCCCAGCGGCATTTGCCGAAGAGCGCGGCGCTGTCGTAACGGAAATGACCGGAGACGAGCTTCATGTTCGAGATCGGCATGTGGACGAGCACGGAGCGGCGTTCCGCGAGAAGTTCGATGTCGTCGTCGGTGAGCGCCACGGAGTGCGCGAGGATGGTCCGGTCCGTGAGGATGCCGCAGCGGTCGACGTAGGCGGTCGGGCTCATGCCGTGCTGCTCCATGCAGTCGTCGAACTCCTTCTTCGTTTCGGCGAGGTGCGTGTGGATGATGAGGCCGTGCTTCTTCGCCGTGTCCGCCACGTCGCGCAGGATTTCCTCGGTCGTCGTGTAGATCGCGTGCGGCGCGACGGAGATCTGAACGCGGTCGGAGATGTTCTTGCAGTTCTCCAGCAGCCAGTCGTTGTCGAGCATGGGGAGGAACGCCGGATTGCCCATGGTCTGACGCAGGATGCCCACGCAGGCGCGCATGCCCATCTCCTCGGCCGCCTTCACGACCTGGCGGCCGCGCCAGTACATGTCGTTGAAGAACACGGTGCCGGACTTGATCATTTCGAGGATGGCGAGGCGGGTCCCGGCGTAAACGTCCTCGTTGGTGAGGCGCGCTTCGACCGGCCAGATGTGGTTGCTGAGCCAGTCGAAGAGGTCGAGGTCGTCGGCATAGCCGCGGAGCAGGGACATGGCAGCGTGCGTGTGGGCGTTGTAGAACGCCGGCAGGATCGCGAGGTTGCCGTGCGCGTCGAGCGTTTCGTCCGCGGGTTCGGCGGGGAGAGACTGGGAGATGCTGTGGAACCGGTTTCCGCGGATCAGGACGTTGACCGTGGATCCGTCGAGGACGACGTTGCGGAGGAGGAGGCTGGACATGTGCTGAAGACCTTTCGTGGGTTGGATCGTGAACGGGTCAGAGCCCGAGCGAGTCGAGTTCGGAATTGATGACTCCGGCGGCGCGGACGTCGGCGAGAATGGCGTCCTCGAGGTCGGACGGCGGGATCAGGATGCCGGAGGAGTCCTGATGGCGCGCGAGCTCCAGGATGCCGGCGTTGTGGAGCGCGAGGGTCGGATCGATATAACGCGTCGCGGTGGGTTCCTCGAGCAGGAAATTGACCGGGCGCTTGGCGTTGACTGCGCGTTCGGGCGGGACGTCGGGGCCGAATTCGTCGCCTGCGCCCATGTTCACCAGCGCTGCCCCGCTCGCGAGCAGGAGCGGCGCGAACAGCGCGAGGGCGTGGAGGACGCCGGTTGCGGCCACGACCAGGTCGACGCCGTCCAGTATGGGCGGGATGAACGGCTTCCCCTCGGCCGGGTCGGCGATGCGGACGACCGCGCCTGCGTTTTTCAGGGCGTATTCGATGCCGCGCCCCACGCGGCCGTGGCCGAAGAGCAGCACGGTCTTCCCGTCCGGTTCGATCCCGACGTGACGGAGTCCGCGCAGACAGCCGTCCCCGGTCCCGAGCATGGTCTCAATGGATTTGATGTGGCCGGAATCGGCGGCGAAAACGGGTTTGCCCGGCGGGTCTTCCGTGTAGACATGCACCCCGGAACGCGTGAGCTCGCAGAAGCCCAGGCGGACCGGGACGGCGCGGTTCAATGCGCTGCAATCCAGCACGACGTCGTACGGCGTGCCGGACGCCATGGCCTCGGCGGTCCCGTGATGGACCGGGATCCCGATGGCGCGGAGGAAATCCGGTATGCCGGGGTCGAATCCGAGCTCGTCGGAATACACGACCTCGAGTTTGGCCCCGCCTGCGAGCAGGGCGGCGAACTGCGCCGAAGTGTTCAGGAAGAGCGGCGTGCCGCAGAGGACGCGGAGACCTTCCAGCGGACGCGATTCCTGCCAGCGTTCCGCCTGTGCGGCAAGAGCGGGGTAGTCGCGTGCCGAATCGAGCTCGGGCGCGAGCGT
>JAFYBD010000256.1 GCA_017540385.1 Lentisphaeria bacterium | reverse complement strand
CCCTTCCCCACCGACAGCGGCTGGAACACCCTCCCGACGGCGATCAACAACGTCGAGACGTTCGCGAACATCCCGGTCATCTTCCAGATCGGCGCGGAGGCCTACGCCGCCATCGGCACCGAGAAGAGCAAGGGCACCAAGATCTTCGCCCTCGCGGGCGACGTGAAGACCCCCGGCCTCGTCGAAGTCCCCATGGGCATCACGCTCGGCGAGATCGTGTACGACATCGGCGGAGCCGAACCCGGCAGCGTGAAGGCCGTCCAGACCGGCGGTCCCTCCGGCGGTTGCATCCCGGCGTCCGAATTCGGCGTGAAGATCGACTACGATTCCCTCGGCAAGCTCGGCGCGATCATGGGATCCGGCGGACTCATCGTGATCGGGAACAACCGCTGCATGGTGGAGACCGCGCGCTACTTCCTGAACTTCACGCGCCGCGAATCCTGCGGCAAATGCACGTTCTGCCGCGTCGGCACCACCCGCATGTACGAAGCGCTCGAGCGCATCACCTCCGGCAAGGGCACCATGGACGACGTGACGTTCCTGGAGGACATCGCCCCGAAGATCAAGAAGGGCGCGCTCTGCGGCCTCGGTCAGACGGCCCCGAACCCGGCCCTCTCCACGCTGCGCTACTTCAAGAACGAATACCTCGCGCACGTCCAGGACCACGTCTGCGAAGCGCTCGCCTGCCCCGCGCTCGTCGACGTCGCCATCGACCCGGCCAAGTGCATCAAGTGCAAGCTCTGCGTGAAGACCTGCCCCGTCGGCGCGATCGACCCGGCGAACAACTTCTCGGTCGACAACGCCAAGTGCACCAAGTGCAATTCCTGCATCGAAGTCTGCCCGAAGAAGGCAGTCTCCCGCGTCCGCAAACAATCCGTCCAAGCCTGAGGTGACCCACCTATGTCCGATATCATCTTCAAACTCGACGGCCGCGAGGTCGCCGCACAGCCGGGTGAGACCATCCTCCAGGCTGCAGCCCGTGCCGGCGTGGAAATCCCCACGCTCTGCTACAACCAGAAAATCTCCAAGACCACCAGCTGCTTCGTCTGCGTGGTCAAGGACCTCAAGACCGGAAAGTTCCTGCCCTCCTGCTCCGCCTGCCCCGCGCCCGGACAGGAGATCGACGCCTCGTCCGACGAGGTGAAGGACATGCGCCGCACCGCGCTCTCCCTGCTCGTCTCCGAGCACACCGGCGACTGCGAAGCACCCTGCACCCTCGCCTGCCCCGCCCACGCCACCGTGGAGGAATACGTCCGGGCCGGCCGCAACGGCGACTTCAAAAAGGCCCTCGAGATCATCAAGCAGCGCATCCCGCTGCCGATGTCCGTCGGCCGCGTCTGCCCCCGGTTCTGCGAGCGCGACTGCCGTCGCAACATCGGCGGGAAGCCCGTCTCCATCAACGACGTGAAGCGCCTCTCCGCCGACATGTACTACGACACCTACATGGAGGACCTGCCCGCCCTGAACGGCAAGCGCGTCGCCATCGTGGGCGCCGGTCCCGCCGGTCTCTCCGCGGCGTACTATCTGCGCCTCCAGGGCGTCTCCTCGTTCCTCTTCGAACAGATGCCCGAAGCCGGCGGCATGCTCCGTTACGGCATCCCGGAATTCCGCCTGCCGAAGGACACGCTCCGCAAGGAACTCGCCCACTTCGACAAGATGGGCGGCATCGAAATCCGCACCGGCCAGACGCTCGGCAGGGATTTCACGCTCGACCAGCTCGAACAGGACTTCGACGCCGTGATCCTGGCGGTCGGCTCCTGGGCCTCCAGCTCCATGCGCATCGACGGCGAGGAAGCCGCGCAGAAAGGCATCCAGTGGCTCGGCGAGATCGCCGGCAAAAACTGGCAGAACTGCCCGAATCCCGGCCGCACCATCGTGGTCGGCGGCGGCAACACCGCCATCGACTGCGCCCGCACCGCGCTGCGTCTGGGCGGCGACGTGACCATCGTGTACCGCCGCACGCGCAACGAAATGCCCGCGCAGGCCATCGAGGTCGACGAGGCCATGGAAGAAGGCGTGAAGTTCGAATTCCTCACCGCTCCCGCAGCGCTCGAGAAGAACGCCGACGGATCGCTCGCGCTCTCCTGCGCCCGCATGCAGCTCGGCGAACCCGACGCCTCCGGACGCCGTTCCCCGGTCCTCATCCCCGGCTCCGAGTTCAAACTCCAGGCCGACACCGTGATTTCCGCCATCGGCCAGCGCACCGTGGTGCCCGAGGGTCTCGCGGCGTCCAAACGCGGCATCGAAATCTCCACGGCCGACTTCACCTGCTCCGGCAGGAAGAAAGTCTTCGCCGCGGGCGACTGCGTCTCCGGCCCGGCCACCGTGGTCGAAGCCCTCGCCGCAGGCCGCAAGGCCGCACTCTCCGTGATCGACCTGCTGAACGGCGTCGAGCACAAGGAGCCGTATGAATTCAACGTCTCCCGCGGCCACTGGCGTTCGCTGGCGAAGGAGGACCTCGTGTACATCCGCCAGGTCTCCGACGCCGAGCGCATCCAGCCGGAATACATCCCGATGGAGGAACGCAAGACCACGTTCCACGAGCTCTATCAGTTCAAGCCCGAGCAGGTCTCCGGCGAGGCCGACCGTTGCATCGAGTGCAGCTGCACCGGCAAGAACGACTGCCTGCTGAAGAAGCACTCCACGCTCTACGGCGTCGATCCGAACGCCTTCAAGGGCTCCAAGCCGATCTCCGCCGTGGACGTCCGCCACAAATACATCATCCACGACAAGCAGAAGTGCATCCGCTGCGGCACCTGCGTGAAGGTCTGCTCCGAGATCATCAACAAGTCGCTCCTCGGCATGATGAAACGCGGGTTCCACACCATGGTCGACACCACGTTCGGCCAGGGACTCCCGGACTACTGCGTCGACTGCGGCGCGTGCGTCAGGGAATGTCCCACCGGCGCGCTCGACTGGAAGAAGAAAGCGTGATCCCGCGCCTTTTTCAACAGATCGGATAATCTGCGGACCCGGAATCAACCCCGGGTCCGTTTTTTATTGGGCATTTGCCCCCCCGGGCATTCAGCGGGACATCCGCGGCGGGAAAAGGAATGCGCAGGCGTAGAAGACCGCCAGCATCACGGGGCCGATCGCGAGCGACGCCGTACCGGCGAACGCGTGGAGCAACTCCACATACCGGTCCAGAGGCGTCAGAAGGGCCGCCAGAGCCGCGGAAAGCATGAACCCGGGTATCGACAGGGCCACGACCGTCCGGTGCCGGAAAAACGATGCTGCAAGCCAATAGAACCGCGCCGCGTAGAGCCACAGCGCGAAGACCGCCATCGCGTGAGCGAGGCGTTCGATGAATCGCCCGTGCAGGACGAACGCGAACAGTACGGCGAAGACCGCCGCGGCCGCCAGGGGCATCGCGAGCAGCAGCATGTGGAACGCCTTCGAAAAACGTCTCGAGCGTTCCGCCACCTCGCAGCGGGCGGCGATCCAGCTCGCCGCGACGAACCATGCCGTCAGCAGGACGACGATCCCGAGT
>JAFYBD010000026.1 GCA_017540385.1 Lentisphaeria bacterium | reverse complement strand
GCGTTGTAATGCGGCGAATCTCCGCGCTGTCCCCAGTTGATGGTCTCGCCGATGGAGAGCACGCGCCATTTAAGGCAGTTCCGGCATTTCGCCGAATTCTCGTCCAGGCACGGCTTGTTCTCGTAGAGACGGTAACTCCGGCGGTACTCCGTGTCGGTCACGTTCGGCATCATCACGTTCGCCCCGGCGAGAAGCCCCTGTTCGCGGCCGCGTTCGTCGAGCGCCTGCAGCGCCGTGGTCGCGGCGATGTTCACGTCGTGCAGATACAGCCGCGTGACCGCGATCATCTTCAAGGCCAGCGCGAGCTGGTTCTTCGCGTATTCCGGGATGAACGCGACGTCCTTTCCGAGCGGGGTCTCCGTGTGCGGGATGTACGGTCCCATGCCGATCATGTCGAGGTCGAGCGCGTGATAGAATTCGATGTCGTGCGCGAGGTCGTCGAGCGTCTGCCCGGGCAGTCCGGACATCACGCCGCTCCCCGTCTGGTAGCCGATCGACTTCAGCACGCGCAGGCAATTCGCACGGCGTTCGAAGGAATGGTCCGCAGGGTGCAGTTTCGCGTACAGTTCCGGCACGGACGATTCGATCCGCAGGAGATAACGGTGCGCTCCCGCTTCGAACCAGCGGCGGTAGACCTCTTCGGTCTGCTCGCCCAGGCTGAGCGTGACGCCGAACCCGTCGCCCCCGAATTCGCGGATGCGCTTCAGGACGCGTTCGACGAACTCCGTGTTCGCCTCGGATTCGAGTTCGCCGGACTGAAGCACGACGGAGCCGTAACCCTGCTCGAAACTCCAGCGCGCCATGCGGACCGCGTCGTCCTCGCTCAGATGATACCGTTTGACGAGCTTGTTTCCGCGCCGGATGCCGCAGTAATAACAGTTTTTGGCGCACCGGTTACTGAACTCGATCAGGCCGCGCAGGGAGACGACCTTGCCGACGTGACGGCGTTTGAGCCCATAGGCGGCGGAGAACAGCTCTGCCGTGTCCTCCAGCGCCAGCATGGAGACGATCTCCCCGTGCGTGAGGTTGTACGGCCTGAGCGCGGCTTTTTCGATCAGCGGGTTCATATCGTTCCTGTCGGTCCTGTGGCGGATTCGCGGAAACGGCGTTTTCCGGCGAGCTCGGCTGAGCTCGGCTGCGTATCTCCGCCGTTTTTCATATCCGGTTGTCCCAGTTCTTGAGCACGACTTCCTGATGGTTGCGGCGGATCGCCTGATAGATTTCGGCTGGTTCGCGGGAATCGTTGAGCGTGAATTGCGCGACGTCGCGGTCGGCCAGGACGGCATATCCGCCGGGCGTCACCCTTGAGCCCGCGCTCATGTTGTCCGCGGCCGTCTGCACGATGGCGTCGCGGAACGCGGGGTCCTCGCGCGTGGAGACGGTCATGCCGCATTCGGGGAAGACGATGCGGAACGCCAGCATCATCAGTTCGAGGTCGTTTTCGTCCACGGGGTGTTCGGGCGTGAATCCGCCGCTCACGGGCGTGATGCGCGGAAACGCGAACTGGATCCGGCTCTGCCAACATTCCTTCATGAGGTAGAACGCATGGGCGGCCAGGCTTGCCGCTTCGATGCGCCACGGAGCCAGTCCGAGCAGGAATGCCACGCCGAGCGTGCGGAATCCGGCCTTTCCGGCGCGGAGCTGCGTCCACAGGCGGTACTCGTAAACGCTCTTCGGCCCGGCCGGGTGCAGATATTGGTAGAGGCCCTTTTCGTAGGTCTCCTGGAAACAGATCAGGCTCTCGAATCCGGCGTCGAACAGCTTGCGGTAGGCGTCCTCGTCCTGCGGCGCGACCTCCAGCGACAGGCAGGAGAAGCGATCCTTCAGGCGGCGTCCGATCTCGCAGAGGTAATCCACGGTCATGTGCTTCGGGTCCTCCCCGGCTACGATCAGCAGGGAGTCGATCCCGTTTTTGCGGATGGCGGCACATTCGAGGTCGATCTCCTCCGGCGTGAGGATTTTGCGTTCGGCATGATGATGAATGTTGAAGTCGCAGTAGCGGCAGGAGTTCACGCACGTATTGGAGATGTAGAGCGGCGCGAAGATGGAAACGGTCTTGCCGTAATATCTGCGGCGCGCTCGCATGGACGCCTCCCGCAGGGGCGCTCGGTATTCCGGCCTGGCCGCTTCCGGCGAAACCAGGTTCAGGAGGTCGAAAAACGATCCGTGTTCGGCGGACAGGCTCGCCCGCACCATGTCCGGCGTGACGCGGGCGTAGTAGTCGCGGATTTGCGCCTCCGTGAATTTGAGCTTGGGAAACATGTTTTCCGCCTCACTGGAAGATGTCGAAGGCGTTCATCGGGCTGGACGCCGACGCCGTGACGCGGGGCGCGGGCGGTCCGGCCTGGATTCCAAGCTCCGCCGCGCGGACGACGAGCTTGAACGCCTCGGCCATTTTGACAGGGTCCGCAGCTGCCGCGACCGCCGTATTCGCCAGCACGGCGTCCGCGCCGAGCTCGATCGCCTCCGCCGCATGGGACGGCAGGCCGATCCCGGCGTCCACGACCACGGGGATGTGGCTCTGTTCCACGATGATCTCGATCATGTCGCGCGTGCGGATGCCCCGGTTCGTTCCGATGGGTGCGCCGAGCGGCATTACCGCGGCGGCTCCGGCCTCCTCCAGACGGCGGGCGAGCACGGGATCGGCGTTGATGTACGGCAGCACCACAAGGCCGCGTTTGGCGAGGATTTCGACGGCTTTCAGTGTTTCCACCGGGTCGGGCAGCAGGTAGCGGGCGTCCGGGTG
>JAFYBD010000255.1 GCA_017540385.1 Lentisphaeria bacterium | reverse complement strand
GCATATCCTCGGTGATAAGGAAGATCTCGTAGATTCCCATACGGCCCTTGTACCCGGTGCCGCCGCAGGTGGGGCAGCCGCGGCCGTGAACGAGGTTCGCGGAGTCGAGATAGTCCTTGTCGAGGTGGAGCAGACGGACCTCGTCGGGGGTGGGCTTGTACGGCTCCATGCAGTTCTTGCAGACGCGGCGGACCAGTCGCTGCGCCATGATGGCGCGGACGGAGGACGCCACGAGGAAGGGCTTCACGCCCATATCAATGAGTCGCGTAACGGAGCTCGGAGCGTCGTTGGTGTGCAGGGTGCTGAACACCAGGTGACCGGTGAGGGAGGCGTTGATGGCGATGTCGGCGGTTTCAAGGTCGCGGATTTCACCGACCATGATGATGTTCGGCGCCTGACGGAGCATGGCTCGCAGAGCGTTGGAGAACGTCATCTGGACGATCGGGTTCACCTGGACCTGGTTGATGCCGCTCAGCTGGTATTCCACGGGGTCCTCCACCGTGATGATCTTGCGGTTCGGCTTGTTGATCGTGTTCAGGAAGGCGTACAGACTGGTCGTCTTGCCGGAACCGGTCGGGCCGGTGACGAGGAAGATGCCGTCCGGCATGGAGATGATGCGGTCGATCTTCTCCTGGTCGTCGGTGTAGAAGCCGAGCTTGGGGATGTCGAGCTGGATGCTGGACTTGTCCAGGATACGCATGACGATGGATTCGCCGTGAGTGGTGGGGATGGTCGACACACGGAGGTCGAGGTCCACGCCGGACACCTGGATCTGGATTCGTCCGTCCTGAGGCACGCGCTTCTCGGAGATGTCCATCTTCGACATGATCTTCAGACGGGAGATGATGTTCGTCTGCAGGTACTTCGGCGGGCTTTCCATTTCGCGGAGAGCGCCGTCGATGCGGTACCGGATGCGGAATTTCTTCTCCATCGGCTCGAGGTGAATATCGGATGCGCGGAGCTTGAAAGCGTTGTAGATGAGGAGGGACACGAGCTTGATGATGGGGGCGTCGTCTTCGCCGTTTCCGGCCGCCTTGGCCGCTTCCTTGGCGGCCTCGTCCTCGTCGGTCTGCACGACTTCGAGGTTGGAGGTGTCGACGTTGCCGACGTAGGAGTCCACGGTGCCCTCGAGTCCGCCGTAACTGGCCTCGATGACCTTCTGGATCTGGTCGGCCGGGGCGATCACGGCCTCGACGTCGCGTTTCAGCAGATAGCGCAGCGAGTCGATCGTCTCCATGTCGGTCGGGTCGGACATGGCCACGGTCAGGATGTCGTCGTGGAGCATCACGGGGACCACGCCGTACTGCTTGGCGGTTTCGCCGGGCAGCTCCTTCAGGACCTCATCGGGGATGGAGAACGCGGCCAGGTCGATGGTTTCGAGCCCGTACTGCTGCGCGAGCATGTTGGTGATTTCCTGCTCGTCGACGTATTTGAGGGACTTCAGGGCGTCAAGGATATCGAGTTCGCCGTCGGACTCGGCGACTTTCTTCCATCCTTCGTCTATCTGCTCCTTGGAGAGAAAACCGTTCTCCTGGAGCAGTTCCAATACATAATCACTGTCAAGCACGTTGAGACCTCTGTTTTGTGTAAGAAAAAAGAATCGTGCTAAAAAATAAGGCATGAACGCCGATTTTTCAAGTCGAAAAGTGGCCGAAACCGCAATAAACAGGGAAAAATCGACTTTTTTCTGCCTTTTGCTCTTTAAAATCACCGGCAAACGTTGTATATTCATGAAAACGACAAAACGAAAACACAACCCATCCTCCCAATATCACAACCGATGAAATATGCGATCCTGAGCGACATCCACGCCAACCTCGAGGCCCTGGAGACAGTGCTGGCACGCTGCCGCGAAATCGGGGTGGACTCCTACCTCTCCCTCGGCGACATCGTGGGCTACAACGCCAATCCGCACGAATGT
Organism: Lentisphaeria bacterium; assembly: GCA_017540385.1. GTDB lineage: Bacteria > Verrucomicrobiota > Lentisphaeria > Victivallales > UBA1829 > UBA1732. The sequence continues at coordinate 1,950 of JAFYBD010000255.1, read as the reverse complement.
CTCGAGATCATGAGGTCCCTCCCGGTGGCGGCGTTCGTCAAGGGCAACCACGACGAATACGCGTCCAACGGCGACACCGTCATGGCCGGATTCAACCCCCACGCGAAAAGCGCCGTGCTGTGGACCCAGAGCACACTGTCGGACGAAGAACGCACGTTCCTCGCCTGCCTGCCGTACAAAATGCAGGTGCGCGGCACGCCATTCACAGCCGTCCATGCTTCGCTGGACAGCCCGGCCGAATGGGGCTACATCTTCGATGTTCATCAGGCGATGGACAATTTCTCCTACCAGTACACCCAGATCTGCTTCTGCGGACACTCCCACGTGCCCATCGCGTATTGCAAGAAGGTTCTGGCGCGTCCCGACGAGCCCCCGGTCGACGAGCTCAAACTCTGGGCCTCGAAGCCCGACGAGGAGGGCATGCTCTTCCACTCCGACGAGGCCGATGAGATCGTGCTGCCCATCCATCCCGGCTGCAAGTACCTCATCAACGTCGGAAGCGTGGGCCAGCCCCGGAACCGCGACCCGCGCGCGTCGTTCGCGGTCTACGATACGGAACAGCGCACCCTCACGCGCTACCGTCTGCCGTACGACGTGGCCGGGACGCAGGAGAAAATCCGCGCCGCCGGACTGCCGGAATGTCTGGCCACGCGCCTGGAACACGGCATGTGATCCGGTCCGGCCGGAAACAACCCGCAAGCTCAACCGAGGGCGGATCCCCACGATGCGTTATCTGATAGTGAAGCCGAGCAGCCTGGGCGACATCCTGCATGCCATGCCCGCCGTGTCGGCGCTCGCGAAGGCCGAACCCGACGCTGAGTTCGACTGGGTCGTGAAACCCGCCTTCGCGGAACTCCCGGCGTATCTGCCGTGCGTGAAACGCGTGATCCCGTTCCGCGACCGCGAGCTGCGCAAGCTGCTGAAATTCCTCCCCGAATATTTCCGGCTCCGTTCCGATCTCCGGCGCGACCGCTACGACGCCGTGCTCGATCTGCAGGGGCTGGTCCGGAGCGCCGTCATCGGGAAGATGACCGGATGCGCGCACCGGGCGGGCCCGGCCGTCCCCCGCGAACGCCCCGCATCGAAATTTTACACCCGTCACCTGAATGGTCCGGGACACCCCGCCCATGCCGTCGATGTGAACAACGCCCTCGTCCGGGACTTCCTCGGGCGGGACGACTTGGATTTCAGCCTCGACCTGCCGGTCAACGAACGCGCCGCGGAACGCGCCCGGTCCGTCGTCGCGGAGGCGTTCAGGGGCGAGCTCCCGGATCGTTTCGTGACCGTCGCGCCCGGAGCCCGCTGGCTGACCAAGAAATGGCCGGCGGAGTTCTTCGCGTCCGTCATGCAGTCCATCGCTCAGCGCGACCCCGGGCTCAAATTCCTGCTGGCCGGCACAAGCGACGAAATCGCCGACGCGAAGGCCATCCTCGCGCAATGCGGCGATCTCCCGGTCGCGTCCGTGTGCGGCGGGACCACGGTCGGGGAACTCCTGGAAGTCATCCGCATGTCGGTCCTGACGATATGCAACGACAGCGGCCCGATGCACATCGCAGCTGCCCTCGGGGTGCCGGTGGCCGCCGTCTGCGGCCGCGTCGCCCCCGGCCCCGCGCTCCCCTTCTCCCACATCGTCGCCCTGGCGGACGACAATATCCCCGACAGCGTCGCCATGCAGCCCGCCTGGGCCCGCGAGCACCTCGCCGAAGCGGCCGCTTCCATTATCCGGGAATATTTGTAACTTTGCGCGCCGTTAGTTTCGCTTTTTATGCAATATCTGGGAGAAATTATCTCGCTCGTCGTGGCCATCCTGTGGACCGCGACCGCGCTCTTCGCTAACGAGGCGAGCCGCCGGATCGGCGCCATGAGCACCAACCTGTTCCGCATGGTCCTGTCGTCCATCCTGCTCGCCGGGCTCCTTTGGATTGCCATCGGACACCCTTACCCCGCCTT
>JAFYBD010000254.1 GCA_017540385.1 Lentisphaeria bacterium | reverse complement strand
TCGATTCATGCTGGGCTCCTTTCAGTCCTCGGTGATTTCGACGATGGTGATCGCCCCGGGTTCGGGGCAGCTGTAATAGCATGCGCCGCAGCCGATGCAGCCTTCACCGGCGTACACGGCGGCCGGGAAACCCATCATGTTGATGTCGTCGCCCAGCTTGAGGAGAGATTTCGGACAGGCCTCGACGCAGCGGGAACATCCCTTGCACTCGTCGAACGCCACGTCGCAGCGGTAAGTTTTTTTCGGTTTCGTTTCCATGGTTTTCTCCTGGGATCCTTTCTCGGAAAACACGTAGAACTAATAATATACACGCGATAAGCCCGAAAGTCAACCTGTTTTCGCCGTTTCAAACGACTTTTTCAGCAGTCTTTCGAACTCCGCCGGGACGGGGAACCGATGCGAAACACGGTCGCGTTCCTGCACGGGGAGCCGCCGGTCACCCCCCTGCCCTGCGACGCATCCGGGATCGGGCTCCGCGTTTCCCTGCGGCGGCCGATTCCCCCGCGCCGCCCATAAAAAACGGTCTTTTTTCGCGTTTTTTTACGTTTCCGGCTTGCTTTTTCCGCGAAGACTGCTATATTATTTTCTCATTCCGGCACGGAATACCGTCCATCCTGCCCGATGGTGTAATGGTAGCACAAGTGATTCTGGTTCATTTAGTCTAGGTTCGAGTCCTGGTCGGGCAGCCACTTTTTTTGAGTCCAACGCGCTTCGGCGTGTTTTTTTATGCCCGATTCCGGCGTTCCCGCGCGTTTTTCCAGCTTTTTTCCGGAAACGGCTTGATTTTTGCCCGGCGCAGGCGTAAAGTATATGACAGACGGTTTCCGACGCCGCGCAGACGGCAAACGGTCCGCCGCAAGAATCCGCACTCCTGAGGCAGCAGGGTTTTACCCTCCCTTTTTCCCTGCTGTCTCACTTTTTTGATTTCACCGCCGATCCGGCGTCCCCGAGGAAACGGCCCGCCATGAATCTCTATCTCATCCCCACGCTCCTGATCGCCGCGGTGTCCGTGGCCGGAGCGGCCGCATTGAGGCGAGCTGTCCGGCTGGAGTTTTCCAGCTGGCTGCCGTGGCTGCCGCCTTGGGGCGCGATCTGCACGATCCCCGCCCTGCTGTACCTCTGCCTCTGCGTCCCCGACCACGCCTCGGCGATCCGCCTGCTGGACGAGGCCGGATTCGAGCCCGGCTGGGAGATGTTCGCCGGAGCCGCCGGGGTCCTGCCCGGTCTGATGTGGGACGTGTTCGCCGAGCACTGCGAAAAGCACCCGGGCGAGGCGTCCGCGGGCGCGCTGCGCGTCTGGCTGATGCGTTCGCTGACGATCGCGGTCCTCGCGGTCGTGGTCGCGACTCCCTACGGATTCGTCTTCGCCAGGCGGGACATCGCCCCCTCCGCGCCCCCGGCCGAAGCTCAGGAAACTGTTCCTGTCTCCGCCGACTGACTTCCGCTGTGCGGAAAAACGAAAAAAAGTGAAAACTGCGGATTGACAATCCTCCGATAAAAAGTATATTATTCTTGTAGCCTTGCTTCGCCGTCGCTGACGGCGTGCAGGATGAATCGCAAAAAACAGGAAACGGCCCGGCGCTGCCCTCAGAGGCATCCCCGCCGGTAAGGAGATTTTATGGGGCGTCTATTCGGGACAGACGGCATTCGCGGCACGGCAAATGAATATCCGATCACGCCGGAAATGGCGCTGCTGGTCGGGAAAGCCGTCGCGCGGCATTTCTGCCGGAAAGCGACCCGGAACGACGCGTTCGATCAGCGAAGCAACCCCCGCGCCATCGTCGGCAAGGACACCCGCATCTCCGGCTACATGCTGGAAACCGCGCTCGTGAGCGGCATGGTGAGCATGGGGATGGACGCCTACGAGATCGGCCCGATGCCCACGCCCGCGGTCGCCAGCCTCACGAGCTCCATGTGCGCCGACTGCGGCATCATGATCACCGCCTCGCACAACCCCGCCCAGGACAACGGCATCAAGTTCTTCAACTCCGAGGGCTTCAAGCTCCCGGACGAGGTGGAGGACGACATCGAACGCGCCATCTTCTCCATGATGGAGCACCCGACCGGGGGCACCCCGGACCTCGGAAAGGCATTCCGCGTGGACGACGCCCGCGGCCGCTACATCCACCTCGCGAAACGCTCCATCGGCTACACCTCGCTGAAGGGCATGAAGGTGGTGCTGGACTGTGCGAACGGCGCGTCGTACTACGTGGCTCCCATCGTGATGCGCGAACTCGGTGCCGAAGTCATCTGCGCGGGGATCAAGCCCGACGGTCTGAACATCAACGAGGGCTGCGGCGCGCTCCACCCCGAAAACATGTGCAGACTCGTGAAGGAGCACGGTGCGGACATCGGCGTGTCGTTCGACGGCGACGCCGACCGCGTGCAGTTCTGCGACCACACCGGCGCGATCATCAACTGCGACCGGATCATCGGGCTCTGCGCGCTCGACTACAAATCGCGCGGCCAGCTGAACCAGAACACCGTGGCGGTCACGACCACGAGCAACCTGGGACTGCACGACGCCATGCACGAAGCCGGAATCCGGGTCGAGGTCACGAACGTCGGCGACCGCTACGTCATCGAACGCATGCGCGAGCAGTCGCTGAACCTGGGCGGAGAACAGACCGGCCACCTCATCTTCCTCGAACATTCCCCGACCGGCGACGGCCTCATTTCCGCCCTGCACGTGATGCGGATCATGAAGAAGACCGGCAAATCCATCGCCGAGCTCGCCTCCTTCATGCGCGAATACCCGCAGCTGCAAAGCTCCCTCAAAATCGCCGAGCGCGTCCCCCTCGACGACCTGCCGGAGCTCTCCAAGTGCATCCGCGAGGCCCGGCAGGAGCTCGGGGACGCCGGACGCGTGATCGTGCGCTATTCCGGCACTGAAAACAAAATCCGTATTCTCGCCGAAGCCCGTGAGGAATCCGCCGCACGGCTCTGGCATGACAAACTTGTGGCCGCAGCGGCCCGTGAACTGGAGGTAATCCCCTAATGGAACCCGTAGTCTTTGAAATCTTCGAACATGGCAACCCCGTCCTGCTGGAACCCCTGACCTGCAAGAAGCCGGCGCTGGAGCTGGAACTCGCCGCCGGAACGCTGGAACTCACCCTGAAAGCGCGCTGGACGACCGCGGTCAAAGCGGGCTGCCGCCTCCGCATCGCCTCCGATTTCTGGCCGTCCAAGGCCCTGCTCGAAAAAGCCGCCGCGGCCATCGCCGAGGGCCAGGCGTTCTCCGTCACCGACTCCGACGGCGTCGCCGCCGAATGTAACTGCGCCGGCTGCGGCAACGCCTGCAAGACCGCGTCCATCCCCGCCGACGAAGCGTCCTTCCGCATCCGTTATCCCTGGGATCTGCTGAAGATCAACGAGGAATACCTCGCGGGCTACACCGAGAACGACATCAAGGGCACGGTGCGCGAACGCGTCACGCTCGACGGCGTGGTCATCCTGGGCGAAGGCTCCGTGCTGCTCCCCGGCGTGTACATCGAGGGCGTGGCCGTGATCGGCAAGAACTGCAAGATCGGCCCGAACTGCTATCTGCGCGGCTACAACTTCATCTCCGACAAATGCCACATCGGCCAGGCCGTCGAAATCAAGAACTCCATCCTCATGACGCACGTCGCCGCAGGCCACCTCTCCTACATCGGCGACTCCATCGTCAGCCAGAACGTCAACTTCGGCGCGGGCACCATCACCTCGAACTTCCGCCACGACGGCAAGAACCACCGCTCCATGGTCCAGGGCTCCCTCATCGACACCGGCCGCCGCAAATTCGGCTCCATCATCGGCGAGAACGTTCACACCGGCATCCACACCGCCATCTATCCCGGACGCAAACTCTGGGCCGATGTCCAGACCCGTCCCGGCGACGTGGTCCAGCTCGACCTGATGAAGTAATCACTCCGGCCATTCCGCCGGATGTGGGTGATAACGCCCCGTCCGGCGGTTATGTTTTTTTTATTTAATTCGCCCGATAGAAAGCCCGCCATGCCGTCCGTCATGCAATACATCCTCGCTCCGGTCCGTTTCGGGACGCGGTTCCTCGGCCCCGTGAAGCCGTCCGGCCCGCGCCTGCACGCCTTCGCGCTGGCGTTTCAGCCGCTCGTGGGGCTCGCGATCGGGGCGGTCGCGGCCGCTCTGCCCATCTTCATGGCGGCGTATTTCCGGAGCCTGCAGGGGCTGATGCTCTTCGCCTCCGGCGTGTACATCTTCCTGCTCGAATGGACCACGCGGTTCGACAACCTCCTCGGGTTCGACGCGGCGTGCCGCGTGCTCGCGGGAACGGGCGTCGCCCCGGACGAACGCCTCGAACGCCTCAAACAGCCCGGCACGTCCCCCTGCACCTCGCTGCTCATCGGGCTCAAACTCCTGCTCATGTACCTCATCTTCATGCGGTCGGCGCTCTTCGGCGATCACATGATGCTCATGATCGTGCTCGCGCTCGTGCCGTTCATCGGGCGAATCGCGATGCTCTTCTCCTACCCCGCGCCCCCCGGGGAACAGCCCGGATCCGTCGGGTCCGCCGTGAAGGTCTTCTGGATGCTCGCGGCGATGCTCCTGACGGGGTTCGCGCTGGGGCTGCTCCGGACATACGGCGGCGACTTCTTCTCGTTACGCACGATGAAGCTCACGATGTCCGGGTTCCGCAGCTCGGGCGGCAACTTCGGCGGCGTGCCCCCGGTCATCGCGATCGTCAGCCTCGGGATCCAGGACATGTTCACGTTTCTCGCCTCGGGATTCCTGACCGTGCTGTACTGGAATACGGAATCTTCGAAGAAGCTCGGGTTCAGCCCGGCGTCGTGCTTCGCCGGAGCCGTCGCCGAAACCGCCGAACTCGCCTCGATGATCGTCTTCCTGCTCCTCGCGGACGACATCATCTTCTGAGCCGGGACGTACGATGTTTCCCAAACTGAACAAGATCAAAGCGCTGCCCGGTTGCATGCTCTGGGCGGAGTTCAAGGACGGCCGGGAGGTCGTCTACAGTGTTTCCAGGCTGGTCGAGGTCAATCCCGTCTTCGGTGACCTCGTCCGAAATCCCGAGCTTTTCGCTCAGGTCCGCATTGATCCCGGCGGATACGGGATCAGCTGGAACGACGAGCTCGACCTGGAAGCGGAAGAACTGTGGAATTGCGGGGCCGAGGTCAAATCGTCGTTTAATCTTGCGAAGAATCTCCCTTCAAAAGATTCCGAGAATGAACCTCCTCCAAGACCTGCATCTGCCGGATCGCAGTCCGGTTCAGCCGGATAAGACGCTCCCGCTGCGGGATACCCTCGTCTATCATAACGGAATTCAGGCTTTCGAGGTTTGCAAGACAGATAAGCTCGTTGATCGTGGCATAATCGCGAATGTTGCCTTTCTTGTCAGGATTTGCTTCTCTCCACTCCCGTGCCGTGATGCCGAACATGGCCACATTCAGGACATCGGCTTCATCGGCATAAACCAGCGCGGCCCGTCTGCTGTCAAGTTCCGGGGGAATAAGGTTTTGCTTGATGGCATCGGTGTGGATGTGGTAATTCAGTTTGGCCAGCTCGCGTTTTGCCGTCCAGCCGATTTGTTTCTGCTCCTCAGCCTTGAGTCGCTGAAATTCTTTGTACAAATACAGCTCAAATTCGACTGAAATCCAACTTGCAAACTTGAAAGCGATGTCACGGTGAGCATAGGTCCCGCCATAACGACCTGACTTTACAACAATTCCACATGCGTTTGTCGCCGCAACCCATTTACTGGGAGAGAGTGTAAAGGCATTCAGTCCCGCTTCCTTTTTAAACCCCTCGAATTCGATGGGGTTGAAATTGGGATTGTAAAGCGTTTCCCATGTTCCAAGGTATTCGATTGTGTTGCGATTGCGCATCCAGTTGCCGATTACGGTATTTGGTTCTTCCGTTTTCCTCTTAGCGATGTCGGTGAGAGAGATGAAATCGGAATCCTGGAATTTCACAACATTGACCGAAATATCATCTACCATTATTTTTGTCATATTTGACCTTCTGCTTTTAATGTGAAGAAAACTGCGGCTTTCCAATCTGCCTGCCTCAATGTTGGCAATGCTCTTGTTGGGGGCAGATTGTTATTTGCTATGTGTCGACTTACTTATAATACCACCTGTTCGCAAAAAATCAAGCATAGAAGACTTGATTTTTCACGGAACGAATGATAAAGTAGATTTAGGAAGAATGCCGCTCCATCCAACCGGATCACAACGAAAAGAGGCAAAAAATGAAAAAAAAGCTGCTCTTTCTTTTGCTGGGCGTAATCCTGATTCTCTCTGGCTGCGGCCGTCTGAAGAAGATGAGGGGAAGCAATCCGCCGAAACCACCGCCCAAACCACCATTCTACACCGACAGGGGGTTCCGGGATACCTACCGTTTCCCGCTGAAATATCCGTATGAGGTCTTCATGATCGACAACTGCGATGACGGGTATCTGGCGGTATCACAGTATGCCAACAAGGATCAGGATTCGGATTCCGCGGATGGTGCGCTTTCCTGCATCAAGGTGGGGAGAATCATCGATCTCCATCTGCACGAGGACTATGCGTTTTTCCGAAACGAGGACTGGACGTACGGGTATCTGCAATACAGCACCGGGGAAACACGCATGTTCGAGACCGAAGAGGAACTGAAGCAGTTCTGCCTTCTGGGCCCCGATGATTTCAAGCCGCTGGAATACTATTACAAACTATTCGAGAAAGGTGTCCTCCAGTATCCACCGCCGGATCCCTCGAAGAAAAAAGAGGTCCGTTTCAATGTGATTTCGCATTTCCACGGTCTGGCGGTCAAAATGCACCCCGAAAGAGCGAATTCGAATGGCGACCGTGGACCTGCCCGCATTGATGTGATTTGCGGAGAAAAAGGCGGAGAAATCGAAATCCTAACCGGAAAGCTTACTTGGGGCGAGCTTCCGCCGGAAGCGCTGGAATGGATCGGCAAATGGCTGCCCCTGCACCGGGACGAACTGCTCGAGATGTGGGAAACAACGAAGCTGAAAGAGCTTCCCCCGTTGAAATGAGGTCCGGCGGCCTGACAGCGTTTTTTCGCCTCACGCGTGCTGCGTGACGAGGTAGGCCGTGTAGGCGATATAGGTCAGGAGCAGGAACGCGCCCTGGACGCGGTTCAGGCGTTTGCCGAAGACGCCGAAGAGGAACAGCGCGGTGCACACGCCCAGCATGACCGCGAAATCCGTCCCGCGGATGCTCTGTCCCGCCAGCGGCGAGATCAGCGGCACGATGCCGAGGATGCAGAAGATGTTGAAGATGTTCGACCCCACGATGTTCCCGATGGCGATGTCGTTCTCGCCCTTCAGCGCGGCCACGAACGACGTGGCGAGTTCCGGCAGGCTGGTCCCGACGGCCACGATCGTGAGCCCGGTGACCGCGTCGCTGATGCCGAACGCCTTCGCGAACGCCACTGCGGCGTAGAGGAACGACTTCGCGCCGAGGACCAGCATGACCACGCCGCCGACCACCGCCAGCAGCGCCAGCGGCACGCCGAGCGGTTTCTCCATGCTCTCGGCGATCTCCGGGTCGATCCCGGAATCTGCTTCGGCCGCCCCGGACGCGGCTTTGCGCGCCTCCTGTTTCTTCGAGATCACCACGCTCAGCGTGAGGTAGACGAGGATGCAGAGGAAGAAAAAGCCGCCTTCCCAGCGGTTGATGCCGTGGTTCAGGAAATAAAACGCCGTGAGCGCCACGCCGGAGAAGAGCATCACCGGCAGGTCGAACCGCTTCAGGTTCTCGTGGAACGGCATCGGCCGGAGCACGGCGCAGAGGCCGAGGATCAGCGCGACGTTGCAGATATTCGACCCGACCACGTTGCCGAGGCTGATGTCGGGCGAGCCGCGCAGCGCGGAGTCGATGCTCACGACCAGCTCGGGCGAACTCGTCGCGAACGCCGCGAGGGTGAGGCCGATCACCAGGCGCGACACGCGCGCTTTCTGCGCCAGGGAAACACCGCCCCGGACGAGGAATTCCGCCCCGTAATACAGCAGAGCCACGCCGAGCGCGGCGAGTCCGAGGTTGCAAAGGATGTCAAGCAGCTGCATGTGGGGTCCGTCTCCTGGTTCCTGGTCTATCCGCTTCCGGTAAGTGTTCACCGGAAAAAAGGCTCTTTAAATCTACACGGGTTTTCCCGGAAATCAAGTTTTTTCCCGAAAAGAGCTTGCTTTTCGTGCCGCGCGTGGTATTGTATAGCTGATAACATTTCTTTTAACTGACGAACTCCCGCCCGTCCGGGCGCGAAAGGAATCCGCGCATGAGGCTCCTCCCCTCTGCAGCAGCCGTGCTTCTCCTGACGGCGACCGTGTTTGCGACAGCGACCGCGGCCGCACGTTCGACCGCGCCCTCGGGAAGCGGGGCGTCCTCCGCGAAGAAAAACGTCTCGAAGGGCATCTTCGACGTCGCCACGTCTCCCACGAAACCGGCCTCGCAGCAGGGAGCTTCGCTGAACGGCAGGACGTCCACCGCGTCGCCGTTCGGTACCGTCGACAAACGCAGGGTGAACGACCGCAGATGGAAGGCGTCGTGCAAGATCGCCGACTGCGTCCAGAACCGCGCGATCCCGCCGAATACGAACCTGTCGCTCTCCGGCAAGATCAACAGCATCGTCTCGGACGGCCGCTACACGATCGTCAGGATGTTCGATTCGGTCGAAGTCAAGCTCGAAAACGGCATGAAGGCCGACGTCCCGGTCACGTACACGGTGGTCGTGGACGCGGAGGCCGCCGCGACTCTTTCGCTGAAGGAAGACTCGAAGAAAAGCTTCACCGTGGACAGCAATTACGCGTACATGGTGTGGGACGACGACGGCTGCACCGTGCGCGCCGTGCACAATACGCTCACAGACCAGGACGACACGCCGTCGACCGCGACGAAACGCTGAGCGTGCGTTTGTACTATTTGAGGGAGGGAGCCGGAAGCGGACCGGCTCAGAAATCGACTTCGCCCTGGACGGATTCCGGGGGATTCAGGATGGAACGGACCGGCTCGAACGTCTTCCGGTGCAGCGGGCACGGGCCGTACTGCCGGATGAGGTCGGTGTGGAGCTTCGTGCAGTACCCCTTGTGAACTTCGAATTGATACTGCGGGTATTGTTTCGCGGCCTCGAGCATGAAGAGGTCGCGGGAGGTCTTCGCGAGGATGCTGGCGGCCGCGATGCTCGCGGATTTCGCGTCGCCCTTCACGATGGATTCCGAGGGGACGGGCAGGCCTTTCACCGGATTGCCGTCCACGAGCGCGAAATCGGCCGCATGCGGGAGCGCGAGGATGGCGTTTCGCATGGCCAGCCAGGTCGCGCGCAAGATGTCCGTGCGGTCGATCTCGTCCTGATCGACCATCGCCACGCCGGTGAGCGCGGAGGGTTCGGCGAGGATCGCTTCACGCAGTTCCATGCGCTGTTTGTGCGTGAGCTGCTTGGAGTCATTGACTCCGGCGGGGATCCGCGAACGGTCGGTGAAGATCACGGCCGCCGCGCAGACGGGCCCGGCACAGCAGCCGCGCCCGGCCTCGTCGACTCCGGCGATAAAAGAAAACTCCCCGCCCCACTTGAGTTCGTAGGCGAGGAGTTCGGAATTTCCGGAGAGGAAATCCATCCGGAGAATTACTCTGCGGAATCAGCCGCGGCCGCGGGGCCGAAGTACTTTTTCTCTTTGACGCGGGCGGCTTTACCGATCTTGCTGCGCAGGTAGTAGAGCTTGGCGCGGCGGACATGGCCGTGGCGTTCGACGGTGATGGCGTCGATGCGGGGGCTGTGGATCGGGAAAACGCGTTCCACGCCGTAGCCGTTCTGGAAACGGCGGACGGTGAACGTCTCGCGGAGACCGGAATTCTTGCGGGCGATGACGACGCCGGTGAAATTCTGGATGCGTTCGGTGGTGCCTTCAATGATCTTGGTGGAAACCTTGACGGTGTCCCCGATATTGAAGTCGGGCACAGACTGCTTGCACTGCGCCTTTTCGATCTTGTCAATGATGTTCATGGGTTACCTCCATTATGTTAATTTTTGTCGTTGATCAGGTCCGGCCGGACCAGCAGCGTCGTGTTCATGGATTCGGCACGGCGCCACTGTCCGATTCTGGCATGGTTCCCGGAAAGGAGAACGTCCGGGACCTTCATGCCATGAAATTCGACGGGCTGGGTGTACTGCGGATACTCGAGAAGGCCGTTTTCGAACGATTCCTGAGCGGCGGATTCGTCGTCGCCGAGGACGCCCGGCAGGAGCCGGACGATCGCGTCGACCATGACCATGGCCGCCAGGTTGCCGTTCGTGAGGATGTAGTCCCCGATGGACAGCTCCATGTCGACCAGCAGGTCGCGGACGCGCTGGTCCACGCCTTCGTAGTGTCCGCAGATGAAAATCAGGTGGCGTTCCCCGGAGAGCGCATGCGCAGTCTGCTGCGTGAAGCGCCCGCCTGCCGGGCCCGTCAGGATGACTTTCGTCCCGTCCTGTTTCAAAGAGCTCACCGCCTCGTACAGCGGTTCAACTTTCATCAGCATCCCCGGACCACCGCCGAACGGTTTGTCGTCGACGGTCTTTCGCCGGTCGTGCGTGTAATCCCGCAGGTCGATCGCACGGATCTCGACCTTGTTTTCCCGAAGCGCCCTGCCGGTGATGCTGCTTGCCAGCGGGCCGAAGAATATCTCGGGAAACAGTGTGATGATATCGATACGCAGCGCCACGTCAGGCTCCTGCAGCTACCTCGTCATCCAGGACCTCGACGCTGACGCGGTCCTTCGTGCGTCCGGCTGCGCCGGAGACGAGGGCGCGGAGCGCCATGATCGTTTTGCCCTTCTTGCCGATGATCTTGCCCCGGTCGCTGGCACGGCACGTGATCTGGATCACGCGGCCGTTTTCAGCGGAAGCCGTGCGGACCTTCACTTCGTCGGGGTAGTCCACCAGCTTCTTCGAGACGTACAGCACGAAATCTTCGAGGTTCTGCTGCGACGAGGCGTCAACGGTCGTCCGGGCGGACGGTGCGGAGGAAGAATCCTCTTTTCCGCCGAACAGTTTGCCGAAAAAATCAAAGATAGACACGGCCAATCTCCCGTGTTGCGCGGGCGAAGGTCAGACTTACGCCTGCTTGTCCTCGCCCTTCTTGAACGTCTTTTTCTTCGTGTAG
>JAFYBD010000253.1 GCA_017540385.1 Lentisphaeria bacterium | reverse complement strand
GAGGACGTTCGGGAGCGACCCGGCGTAACGGAACGCCCAGGAGGCCGCGGAGGCCTTCGGATCGGCCTGTGTCAGGATCTGGACGGCGGGCGGGGTGAGCTGCGCAAGCGTGCCGCCCTGCAGGGGCTCCATCACGATCACGGGGAGCTTCTTCGAGGTCAGGAATTCATACATGCGCTTGGCGTTCTGGCGGTCCCAGTCGACGAAATTCAGCTGGATCTGGGCGAATTCCCATTCGTGCGCGTTGACGATGTTCTCGAGGACCTCGGGGGCGTCGTGGAACGAGAAGCCGAGGTGTTTGATCTTCCCCTCGGCCTTGTACTTCTTCAGCAGGTCGTAGAGCTTGAGGTCCTCGAAGGTGCGGAACGACGTGGCGTTCAGCGCGTGGACGAGGTAGAAATCGAAGTATTCGGTCTTGCAGGAGGCCAGCTGGCCTTTGAAGATGTTTTCCGCATCGGCCACGGTCCGGATGGACCACATGGGGAGCTTGGTGGCGAGCATGTAGGAATCGCGCGGATACTTCTTGAAGGCCTCGCCGGCGAACTGCTGGCTCTCGCCGTTGTGATACGGTTCGGCCGTGTCGAAATAGTTGATCCCGGCGGCCATGGCCGTGTCGACGAGTTTCTGAGCTTCCTCCCGGTCGATCTTGCCGTTCTTCGTCGGGAGCCGCATCATGCCGTACCCGAGGAGCGGGAGCGTGAGGTCGGTGTCGCGGAATTTGCGCCGTGCGACCTTCTTCCCGTCTCCTTTCGGTTCGGAGGATTTGGCGGTTTCCGGGGCGACCCCGGTCTGGGCTGCGATGCGAGTCAGCGCGCCGAGCGTGGCAACGGCCGCAGCGCTCTTCAGAAATTCTCTTCGATTCATGTGGACCTCCTGAATGTGGAAGAGTTTTGAAAAAGAAAGGCGGTCTCCGGAATGAACCGGAAACCGCCTGAAACAGAACTCGATCGGATCTGGGGCCGGAGGCCGTCATCGGACGGCGTCCGGTTCAGCACAGTAGCATCAATCGTAGCAGGTGCCAGTGCAGGAGTTGCCCTTCTTGCGTTCGGGGCAGTCGGTCCAGCTGCCCCAGCCCTGGGAGGCGATGCCGGTCGGGCTGGAGTCGGACATGGAAGTCTTCTTGCCGACGTTCTGGTAGTTGTTCTTCGGGGGAAGGGACTTTTCCGGCTTCACGTGCTGGGCATGGCCGTCGAGGAAGAGGTGACCGGCGGTCTTGTGGGTGGTGAGGCGCTGGTAGATGGCGACGGCTTCCTGAATGCTGCTGGCGGTGCCGGTGCAGGCGTTCACGTCGGAGACGCTGTAGGCGGCGGCGCCGAAGTTGTTGTTCTTGGCGCAGTTTTCACCGATGACGATGAGGTCGGAGGCGGTGTGCACGGAGGTGGTGCGGTTGCCGCTGATGAAGCCTTTGTACTTGCCGGTGAGGTCTTTGAGCTTCCCGTTGGTATCGAGGGTGTACGGGATGTAGGGGTGGACCGCGTCCTGAAGGTTGTTCAGGCTGTAGGACTTCTTGTTGCCGGTGGCGGCGGAGTCGTCGAGAGAGGCGTCGGCTTCGCAGTAGAAGGACTGGCGGAAGGAGTTGCTGCCGGCCTGGCCCATCACGTCGATGAGGGCATTTTCCCAGGCGCATCCACTGCCGCCGCCGGAGTAGAACGGGGCGGTCTTCGCGGGCACGAAGTCGTTGTAGGTGGTGGCATACATCTGATAGGCCTTGGAGAACTGCATGAGGTTGTTGACGCAGGTGGCCGTGGACGCGCTGTCTCTGGCGCTCTGAAGAGCGGGCAGGAGCATGGCGGCCAGGATCGCAATGATGCAGATGACGACCAGCAGCTCAATCAGGGTGAAAGCTTGTTTGCCGTGTTTCATTTTGGGCATGCCTTTCAAGTTGTTTGTTTTTGGTTTATGTTAAGCTTGTTTTTCGTCTGTGATTCATGCGGCAGTCCGGAAACGGAAAATGCCGCAGTATATATATTATACCGGATTTCCCGAGAAATGCAAATACCATTCCGTCAAAAAATCCGAAAAAAACCTGCCGTTTTCGAAAAAAAAGCGGTTTTGCCGGGTCCGGAGACGGTTTCGCATCCGCGGAAGATCATTTCCCCTTGTAGGGGTCGAATTTGAAACCGCTGCCTTCTTTCATGATGTAGCCTGCGCCGGGGAACGGGATGTGCGCGCCGAAGACGAGGTTGCCGTCCTTGCTCAGGGATTCGAGGGAGGCCACGCGGGTCTGGTACGCCTGCTTCTTGTCGTTGTCGAACGACGCGCAGTATTCGGGGTGCTCGACCTGCAGATCGACCGCGTGGACCAGGTCGCCGATGAAGCGGATGTTGCTGTAGCGGTAGAAGCAGTGGCCGGGGGTGTGTCCGACGGCCTTCACGGCATAGAGGTTGGAAACGATGGGCTCGCCGAAGCTGAGGGTCTGGATCCTGCCGTTGTAGGCGTTGTGGAATTTAGCGAGGATCTCCTCGGGTTTCTGCTTGGCGATGATCGGGCTCCAGTGCTTCCACTCCTCGAAAGTCACGTAGACCTTCGCGTTCGGGAAGACGGCCTTGCCGTCCTTGTCGATCAGGCCCCCGACGTGGTCGGGATGAAGGTGCGTGAGCAGGATGTAGTCGACGTTCTTCGGGCGGACGTTGATGGTGGCGAGCTTTGTGACCAGCGAGCCCTTCTCGTCGAAGTTGCCGGCGTCGATGAGGAACGTCTTGAAGTTCAGCCGCAGCACGAAGCAGTTCACGGAGGACGGATACTCCTTCTTCAGAGCGTCCTTCTTGAGCGAGGAGGTCTTGGTATAATCGGAGAAGAGGGAGCCTTTCATCGTGGTGGCCTTGTCGCGGATGGCATAGACCTCCACGTCGTTCTGGAACGTGAACTTCTTCACGTCGGGGGAATCCGCGGCGAAAACGGCGGAACCTGCACACACGAGCGCTGCCATAGCTGTCCAAAATTTCATATATCACCTCGAAAGTTAGGGTGTTGCGGCGATGCGAAATAGTACGTTCCTACAATATACTATGCAAAATCGAAAAATCAAACCTTGAAAAAGAGGAAAATGCAAGTAAATTATGAAAAAGTTGATTCTCCGCCCACATTCCGGCCCCGCGCCGGCTGATCCAACGATATCGGACGCCATCCATGAAACTCTTTTTCATCCTGCTCCTGCTCCTCACCGTCGCCTACGCCCCGTGCAGCATCGGATTCAGTCTGCCGCTCAAACGCTTCCTGCGGGCGGTGACTGCCCTGCTGCTCTTCTTCCTCGCCATCGGGATGCAGGTGATCCTGTTCACGGGCATCCTGCCGCGTCCGGCGCTGCTCCCGGCCGCGTGGCTCTCCGGGACGCTGATCTTCGCCACGCCGATGCTGTTCGTGCGGGACCTGGCCGTATTGTTTCTGCGGAGCCGGGGGAAGAAGCCGGGGAAATGGAACCGGTACGCCCTGGCGGGCATCCTGGCCGTTTCGGGCGTCCTGGCGGCATGGGGCGAATACTGCGCGGTCAAACCGCCGCAGGTCAAACGCGTGGAGCTGGTGCGGGACATCCCCGCCGGGCTCGACGGGTTCAAGATCGTCTACATCAGCGACATCCACGTCAGCCGGACGAGTTCGCGGAATTACCTGTGGACCGTGGTCTGCCGCGCCAACGCGCTGCGGCCGGACGTGATTCTGCTCGGGGGCGACCTCGGCGACCTGAAGCCGGAGGAGATCCGGCCGAACATGCACCAGCTGGGCGACCTGCACGCGAAGTACGGGGTCTACTCCTCGCCCGGAAACCACGAATACTTCCGCGGGTTCGAGGAATGGCTCGAATTCCTGGATTCGGTCGGGATCGAATCTCTGCTGAACCGGCACGCCGTGATCGAACACAACGGCGCGGAGATCGTGATCGCGGGCGTGCCCGACGAGGCGAAGGACAACAAGATGTACGAGGGACGCGAACTGCCCGACCTGGACAAGACGCTCGCAGGCGCGCCCGAAGGCGCCCCTGTGGTCCTGCTGGCCCACAAGCCGCAATTCGCGCACGACTACTCGGCCTACCCCGTCATGCTGCAGCTCTCCGGCCACACGCACGGCGGCATGGTCGCCGGACTGCCCGCGCTGCTCGTGAAACTCTTCAACAAAGGATTCGTCTCCGGGCTGTACGAAGTCAACGGCATGACGCTGTACGTGAGCAACGGCGCGGGTCTGTGGAACGGATTCATGTTCCGGCTCGGCGTGCCGTCGGAGATCACGGAGATCACGCTGCGGTCGCGGAACAAAACGGAAACGGCCCGGGACTGAGTTTCAGGCACGGCCCATCAGCACGTTCAGCACGCCCAGTCCGGCGGCCGCGGCCGTCTCCACGCGGAGTGTCCACGAACCGATCCTG
This sequence comes from Lentisphaeria bacterium, assembly GCA_017540385.1. Taxonomy (GTDB): domain Bacteria; phylum Verrucomicrobiota; class Lentisphaeria; order Victivallales; family UBA1829; genus UBA1732. The sequence continues at coordinate 7,613 of JAFYBD010000253.1, read as the reverse complement.
AGCGGCACGGCTCCGGCGGCGGACAGCGCGTCCATTTCCGCATCCGTGAAACCGCCCTCGGGGCCGACGAAAAACGCCACGTCCGGGACATTCCCGAGGTCAAGGGCGATCCCGGTGCGGTTGGAGCCCACGACCAGCGCGGAACACGTCCCGCGGGCGCGGGCGACGGCGGCGGCGAATGTGACCGGAGCGCTGACGGCCGGGAGATACGGATTGCCGGACTGCTTGCACGCTTCAAAAAGAAGGTCGGTCCAGCGGCCGCCGACGGAGGATTCGCCGGGCTGAACGACGGAGCGTTCGCAGAGGACCGGGACGAGCACGTCCACGCCGAGTTCGACCGACTGCTTGAGCAGCGAATCGAGCTTCTGTTTTTTCGGCGGGGCGAAGTAGAGATGCAGACGGCGCGCCGGGGGCGGCACGGTCTCCTTCGATTCGAGCCGGAGCTCGCGCCCCTGCCCCACCACGGCGACGCCGGTCGTGCCGCGTCCGTCCAGCAGGCGCACGCGGTCGCCGGGACGCGCCCGGAGGATTTTGAAGAGATGGGATTCCTCCCTCGGATCGAGACGGATCAGGGAGTCCGGTCCAACGTCGGCAAGCTCGTCGAAGCGAAACGCGTGCATGGTCGGGCCGGGCTCCTTGTTTCCGAGGGGGTGGGAAGAGATCGGGGTCAGAAGACGAACTTGCAGTCCGCCAGACGCGATGCGAACTCGTTCAGGACGCGGCGTTCGTCGTCGATGCCTCCGCGGGCGACGAAGGTGGCGCTGAAACGCACGAAGTGCCCGGCGTCGTCCCAGGGGACGGAGCTGATGAGCTTGTTGCGGATCAGCCACTGACTGAACGCCTCGCCGTTCTCGAACTGCGTGCCGTCGGCGGTGGCCTTCGGGGCCTTCACGTAGAGGTAGAAGCTGCCGGCCGGGACCTTGGCGTTGAATCCGAGCTTCTTCAGCGTCTCGACCATGCTGGCGAGGCGGCGGCGGTATTTTTCGCAGATGGCGGGCGTGATGGCTGCCTGGTCGTCGAGCGCGGCGATGGCGGCCTTCTGAATGGCCAGGAACTGCCCGCTGTCGGCATTGTCCTTCACGGTCGCGAACGCCTTCACGGCGAGCGGATTGCCGCAGACCCAGCTGAGACGCCAGCCGGTCATGTTGAAGCCCTTCGACATGCTGTGGAGTTCCACGCAGCAGTCGAACGCGCCCGGGATGGAGAGGATGCTCAGCGGCTTGCCCGCGAAGTTCAGCGGGGCGTACGCGGCGTCGCTCACGATGAGGATGTGGTTCTCGCGGGCGAAATTGACCGCCTTCGTGAAGAACTCGACGGTGGCGGACGCGCCGGTCGGGTTGTTCGGGTAGTTCAGGTACAGGAGCTTGGCGCGCCTGCGCTGGTCGGCCGTGAGGGAATCGAGGTCGGGCAGGAAGCCGTTCTCCTCGAGCAGCGGGAGCTTCACGACCTCGCCTCCGAGGTATTCGGTCCAGGTGCCGAGCACGCCGTAACCGGGGACGGTCAGGACGGCGACGTCGCCGGGGTTGATGAAGCAGGAGGGCAGGAGCGTGAGGGCGGACTTGCTGCCGATGGCGTGGACGATCTGGGTGTCGGGATCGAGCTCGACGCCGTAGAGCGACTTCATGTAACGCGCCGCTGCGGCCTTGAATTCCGCGCAGCCGTTGTCCGCGTAGGTCCGGTTCGCCCAGTTCGCGGCCTCTTCCGCGAGCTTGGAAACGACGCAGGGAAACGCCATGTCGTCGGGCTCGCCGACGCCCATGTCGATGAGCTCGACGCCGGGATTTTCGGCGGCGGCGGCGCGCTTGGCGCGTTTGATCTTCTCGAATTTGTAGATCTTGGTGTCTTTGCCGAAGGAGGAACCGCCGATCCTGGCGGCGAAGTTCTGCTGCAAGAAGTTTTCCTGGTCCATAATAGGGTGTCCTTTCTGATTTGCAGTAGATAATATAGCATCAGCGAGGCGAAAATCAAATGGAGGACACCTCAAAACAAAGGTTTTCGGCGGTCGAAGCGCGAAATGATGCGCGGCGACGGGGGACGAACGGGGAGGTGGCCGCCCCCCGCGCGGATCAGGATTTCAGCTTCAGTCTGCCGGAATCGAGCATGTCCTGGAACGCGATGGCGAGGGAGTCCTTCGTGACCGGTTTAAGGAGGATGCCGTCGAAGCCCGACATGTCGAAGTTGTTCTTGTTCTCGATGTCGGCGGTGACCGCCATGATGACGACGTCCGCGAACTCGGGGATCGCGCGTATCTTCGCGGCGAGCTGTTCGCCGGAGAGCCCGGGCATCCACATGTCGGTCAGCACGAGGTCGGGCTTGACGGACGAGATCTTGGACAGCGCGTCGTCGCCGGAGCCCGCCTCGGTGGTGTTCAGGTGGAATACCTTCAGCATGGCCTTCAGAACCTTCAGGTTGATCGGGACGTCGTCGACGATGAGCGCGTTCATGCCGTCCAGGTCGACCTTCGGGACCGACTTCCTGTTGTCCGGCGCGCCGAAGACGTTCAGCAACGCTGCGTCGCCCGAATGGGAAGCGGCAGCCGCGGCGGCCTTCGCGGCCTGGCGTTCCTCCTCGGTCGGCATGATGTACGGGACATCCTCGAAGACGATGGTGAAGACGCTGCCCTTGTTGAGCTCGCTCTCGAGGTCGATGCGGCCGCCCATGGCCTTGACGAAACGGTCGCAGATGGCGAGTCCGAGCCCGGAGCCCTTGTAGACATGCGTATCGCGGAAGGCGTTCTGCTGGACGAACGGCTCGAATATCTGCTCCTTCTTGTCCGCTTCGATGCCGATTCCGGTGTCGCGGATGGCGATGGCGAGGCGGCAGCGCCCCTGCTCCTTGATGGTGCAGGAGACCTTGATGCCCACATAGCCCTTGTCGGTGAACTTGTAGGCGTTGCCGAGGAGGTTCACGAGGACCTGGCGCAGACGCATCGGGTCGAGCACGACGTAAGGGAGATTCTCCGGGATCACGAGCGGCTGCGCGAGCTGCTTTTTCTCCGCGAGGGACTTGAACATGCTGACCATGTCCATGAGCATCTGGCGGACGTCGGTTTTCCCGTTCTGAAGCCGGATATGCTCGGTCTCGAGCTTGCAGGTATCGAGGATGTTGCTGATGAGGTCGAGCAGGGTGTGGCCGGCCACGGAGATGGATTTGAGGTATTCGAGCTGGCTTTCGCGGGAAAGCGCGTTGTTCTGCAGCAGCTCGCAGAACCCGATGACGGCGTTCAGCGGCGTGCGGAGTTCGTGGCTCATGGAGGCCAGGAACAGGCTCTTGGCCTTGCTGGCGTCCTTCGCTTCGAGGAGCGCGGCCTGCATCTTCCGCTGGGCTTCGTTCGACTCGGTCATGTCGAACCACGCGAGCAGGATGTTGGCGAGTTCGCCGCCGATCATGATCGGATAGGCGTGGACCATGTATTCCCTTCCGCCGAGCGCGAGGGACTTCACGTGCGGCTTGAGGTCGGCGAGCACGCCCCGGACCGGGCAGTCCGGCGGCGGATTTTCCGCCTTGCAGAAGACGGTATGGCAGAGATGGTTGTGGAGGGAATCCGGGAAATCGACCAGATCCTTCATCGCGGCGGAGTTCCGCTGGATCAGGTTCAGGTCGCGGTCCAGCAGGATCAACGGCAGCGGCAGGTTCTCCATGATGAGCTGCTTCTCGTATTCGCCGCGCTCGAGCCTGGAGTGGATGAAGCGGTATTCGAGCATGGCCTCGACCACGTGGGCCGTGCCCTGCATGAACTGGAGATACTGGTCGGAGAACTTGCCGTGGCGGCTCTTCCTGTAAATGGCGGCGATATGGCCCCAGAGCTTGCCGTCGATGAAGACCGGGGCGAAGCAGAGGCCGACCTTCGGCGGATGGCTGCCGTCTTTCTTCGATTCGGATTCTGGAACGGCGAAGAGCGACGCCGGGAAATCGGTGATGACCACGGGCATGTGGTTCTCCAGCTGATCCATGATCTTCTGGTCCTTCTTCTCGGGGAGCGGCAAATAGCGCTTGTCGCCGGCCAGGGTCAGGCCGCCGGAAACGTCGCTGGCGAAGAGCTCCATGCGGCGACCCTCGTAGTCGTAGCGCATCACGCAGCAGCTGTCCGCCTTCATGTGCTCGCGGACGCTGGAGACGATGAACGACAGCACCTGGTCGGTCATGTCCTCGGCTTTCGCGTCGGACGAGAGCATCTTCAGCGAAGCGGCGAAGAGGTGGTTCAGTTCCTTCTGGTTGTCGAGGCCGGCCTTCAGTTCGTTCTGCGCCTCCAGAAGCTCCTCCACGTCGTGGGAGATCCAGAACGCGGTCTCGCGTCCGAACGCCTTCGTATCGTCGAAGAGCGCCATCTCCACGGAACGGTGGCGGTTTCCGGTCGCCAACTGGAATTTCTGCGTCTCGCCGGTGGCGAACACCTCGGACCAGGCGTGCCGGAACGTCTCGTCGGCGTATTCCGGCAGCTCATCCACGGGGAACTCGACGAACCCGCTGTCCACGCCGAATTTGCCGACGTGGATGAAGTGGGCGGTACCGTTGCGGCTGCCGACCACGATGCGGCTCGGAATCTGCTTGAAGACCGCACGGAGCCGAAGCAGCATCCTGCGGCGGAAATAGTCCGTGACGATGATGTAGCCGATGAGGAAGAGGATCAGGACCGCGGAGAACGCGCCCGTGACCAGGACCTTGGCGTTCTCGCTGCGGAATACCGACTTGTCTTCGTTTTCACGGTGAACCGGAACGACGTCGGGGGTCTTCGCGACCTCGACGACCTCGACCGGATCGGATTTTACCGAAGTCGCAGGGACTGCCCCCGTATCCGCAGACGATTTCACGGAAGTTTCTTCGACGGGGGTCTCAACGGGGGGATCAGCAGGCTTCACCTCCGCAGGCTTCACCTCCGCAGGCTTATCCGCGGGGTTCACCTCAGCGGGCTTATCCGCAGGCTTCACCTCAGCGGGCTTATCCGCGGGCTTATCAGCGGGTTTTACCTCCGCAGGCTTATCCGCGGGCTTCACAACGGGGTTCTTCGCAGGCGTCACGACTGCCGGACCGTAATCCTCTTCGTCTTCATCGACGATCACGTAGACGGGATTCACGAAACCGTCGCCGAAGTCGTCATCCTCTTCCCCGTCGGTTCCGGCGTCCTGTGCGAGGACTCCGCAGGGGATGCTCCACAGAAGGAAAGACAACAGTGCGCCGACGCCGGCGACGCTCAGTCGGCACAGACGGCGTTTCGTCAATTCGGATAACAATTCGGAAGAAGACATGGTGGTACTTTTTTGAGGATGTCCGATAACGCTTGTGATCTCGAAACAGTATTATACATCCTGTCTGGTCATTTTTCAACACGCATTTCGATTTTTTCCGGAGTTTTCCGGGGTCTGCCGGCATTGGAAACGCGAAAAGACTTTGCGGAAGCGTTTCCGGGCTGTCCGAAGACGGAAAAGGGCCCGTCCGAATCGAACTCGGACGGGCCCGGATGTGCGCTTGAAACGCGGTTCCTGTCAGGAGCGGCGGCTCACTTCATGAGCTTGCCGACCTCCTGATAGAATTCCATGCGCTTGGCGGCGTCGCTCTCGGCCTTGGCGAAGAGCTCTTCGGCGTGGGCCGGATTGGTCTTCAGCAGGGCTTTGTAGCGGCCTTCGCTGCGGATGAATTCCTGGAACTTGCCGTCGGACGGCTTCTTGACGTCCCACGTGAACGGCACTTCGTTCGCGGGGTTGTAGCGGTACAGCGGGAAGTAGCCGCAATCCACCGCGCGCTTCTGCTCGGTCTGCGTCTTGCTCATGTCGATGTTGTGGGCGATGCAGGGAGCGTAGGCGAAGATGATGGACGGGCCGTTCCATGCCTCGGCCTCCTGGAAGGCCTTCAGGGTCTGGGCGCGATCCGCGCCGAGGGCGACGGAGGCGACGTACACGTAGCCGTAGCTCATGCACATGAAGCCCATGTTCTTCTTGTAGGTCTTCTTGCCGCCGGCGGCGAACTTGGCGACCGCGGCGGTCGGGGTGGACTTGGAGGACTGTCCGCCGGTGTTGGAGTAGACTTCGGTGTCGAGGACGAGGATGTTCACGTTCTTGCCCATGGCGACGACGTGGTCGATGCCGCCGTAACCGATGTCGTTGGCCCAGCCGTCACCGCCGATGATCCAGACGGACTTGTCGCAGAAGTAGTCGGCGAGCTCGAGGATCTTGGAGAGGGTGGGCTTGCAGGCGTCGCAGTTGCAGCCGGCGACAGCCTTTTCGATGGCGGCCTTGGCGGCCTTCTGGGCGGCGACTGCTTCGTCGGTCTTGGAGTTGTCCCAGAAGCTCATGGCCTTGTTCAGGGCGTCCTTCAGCTCGGCGGGAGCGGTCTCGCAGGCGAGGACCTTCTCGACTTCCTGCTTCAGGAGGGTGCGGTTGGAATCGACGGCCATGCGCATGCCGAAACCGAACTCGGCGTTGTCTTCGAAGAGGGAGTTCGCCCAGGCCGGACCGCGGCCGGATTTGCCCTTGGTGTACGGGATGGTCGGGAACGTGCCAGAGTAGATGGAGGAGCAGCCGGTGGCGTTCGCGACGATGGCGTTTTCACCGAAGAGCTGGCTGACGAGCTTGACGTACGGGGTCTCGCCGCAGCCTGCGCAGGCGCCGGAGAACTCGAAGAGCGGCTTGCGGAGCATCGCGCCCTTGACGGTGGCGACGGTGTTCTTGCCCATGATGTTGTCCTCTGCGGCCTCGAAGAAGGCTTCGTTGGCGTTTTCGCCGGCGGCGCGCTCGTCTTCGAGCGTGGACCAGACGAGAGCCTGCTTGCCTTCCTTGGCGGTCATCGGGCACTGGTCGAGGCAGACGCCGCAGGCCATGCAGTCTTCGATGAAGACCTGGACTTTGAACTTCAGGCCGTCGGCCTTCGGGATCGGATCCTTGGTGGCGAAGCTGGCCGGAGCGGAGGCGAGAGTCTCTTCACGGAAGAGCTTCGTGCGGATGGCGGCGTGCGGGCAGGAGTTGGCGCAGATGCCGCACTGGATGCAGTTCGCCGGGACCCAACGCGGGACCTTCGGAGCGAAGCCGCGCTTTTCGAGGCAGGCGGTGCCGGTGGGCAGGGTGCCGTCGATGGACATGGCGGAAACCGGGATGGAGTCGCCGTTGTTGCGCATGCTGGGCTCGATGATCTTCTTGGTAAATTCGTCTGCGTCGTCCGGGATGAGCTTCAGGTGTTCGGCGTGCGGGACACCGTCGAGGGAAGCCGGGACCTTGACTTCGTGGCAGGCGTCAGCCGCGAGGTCGACCAGCTGGTTGTTCATGTCGATGACGTTCTGGCCCTTCTTCGCGAACGTCTTGGCGTTCAGGAGCTTCATTTCGGCGGCGGCCTGATCGAACGGGACGATGCCGGAAACCTTGAAGTAGGCGACCATCATGACGGTGTTCGCGCCCTTGCCGCGGAGTCCGGGCATGTTCTTGATGATGGCTTCGGCGTTCACGTTGTAGAACTTGATGTCGTTCTTGATGATGTATTCCTGCATGTCGCGGGTCAGGTGACCGAAGACTTCATCGTTGGAGTAGTGGCTGTTCAGCAGGAAGGTGCCGCCCTTCTTCAGGCCCTTGAGGAGGTCGTAACGGCCGATGTAGGCGGCCGTGGAGCAGGAGACCAGGTCGGGGCTG
>JAFYBD010000252.1 GCA_017540385.1 Lentisphaeria bacterium | reverse complement strand
GGCGATCTGACTGACGTAGCGGAGCGGGTAGGCGCGGAATCCGCTCTGGGAATCGGAGATGGTCTTTCCCGTCTCGACGAGGAACCAGAAATTGGAGAACGCGCGCCCGAACTTGCTGCGCCCGGGTACGTTCGGAACCGTGAAGTCGCGCACGCCCACGACGAGCGTGCCGCAGTCGTCGTGCAGGAGCGGCAGGAAACGGGGGATGTCCTCCGGGTCGTGCTGGGCGTCCGCGTCGAGCGTGATCATGTAGTCGTAGCCGCGCGGGGCGAGGGTGCGGATGGCGGTGAGCAGGGCCGCGCCTTTGCCGAGGTTGCGTTCGTGCCGGACGATCTCCGCTCCGGACCCGGCGCAGAGTTCGCGCAGGTCGGCGTCCTCCGAACCGTCGTCCACCACGAGCACGTCCGGCGTGACGGCGAGGGTCCGCGCGATGACGTCGGGCGCGGTGGACGCATGATTGTAGACGGGGATCACGCAGCAGTAACGCATGGCCGCCCCTTCAGGTCATTCCGCGCCGTAGAGCCGCCGGAGAAGGGTTTCCGGGTCGGAATCGTCCGGTATTTCGACCGTGCCGCCTGGTTCCGCGAGCAGGACCGTGAGGCGGTCCGGGGTGTAACGGCAGACCATCACGCGCTCGATCCAGCGCATTTCGAAGAAATTCGTGACTTCGTCCCAGAGGACGGGGAACCGGTCGAGCGCGTCCATGTAGAAGCACGGGCCGGTGAGCTTCAGGGAGATCGCGGCTTCACACGGAGGCGTGGTCGGGAGCGTGCCGACGAAGAGGTGGCCGCGCCCGAGGTGACGGCCGTGCTCGCGATAATCGTTGAAGTAATCGAGGTTCTGTTCATGGCAGCCCTGCCGCCCGAAGTCGATGATGGCGGTCGGCCGCACGGAATCGACCCCGGCGTCGCGGTGGGCGAGGATGGATGCGAGGATGTAGGTGCGGACTTTCCCGTCGCCGCGCCGGAAATTGTCGAGGCCGAAGACGTGGGGAAAATCCTCGGTGCCGGCGGCGACTTTCGCCTTGGCGTCCTGCGTGTCCTCCCCGGAGACGACAATGCCGCGTTTCCAGGTGCGGAAAGTAAGCCCTTCGGCGGTCACTCCGCCGATCACATGCCACGGGTAGCTGCGGTTCATGATACTGCCTCCAGGATGATGACGGCGTTCAGCCCGCCGAATCCGGAATTCATGCAGAGGATGCGGGGGCGTTCGAGCCTGCGTATCTCGGCGGAGACGTACTTGGCCGCGCCGGGTTCGGGATTGAGCAGGGACGTTTGCGGCGGGATGAGTCCGGTCTCGAGCATGCGGACGGCCACGACGGCCTCCACGAGTCCGGCACCGGCGAGGGTGTGTCCGCAGGCCCCCTTCACGGAGAGCATCGGCACGGAGCGTTCGCCGAACACCCGGTGGATGGCCTGAATCTCCATGTCGTCGTTGTAGCGCGTGCCGGTGCCGTGCCCGACGACGGCCCCGATGTCGTCCGGGGTGAGCCCGGCTTCGTCGAGGGCGTGGCAGATGGCTTCGGAGAGCGCTTCGCCGTGGGGCATGGGCGCGGTGATGTGGACCGCGTCGCAGCTCATCCCGCCGGAGAGCAGGGCGGCGCGCGGCTTCATGCCGAGTTCAGCCGCTTTCTTCGCGGAACAGATGTTCACGATGCTCGCGGCGTCGCCGAGCAGGAGCCCGTCGCGGTCGCGGTCGTAGGGACGCGCGATGGTCCGGGCGAGGGCGCGGAGCGTGGCGAAACCGGAGAAAATGAACTCGCTTACGTAATCGGTCCCGATTACGACGGCGGAGTCCAGACGGCCGCCGCGGATCTGGTGGAAGAGCGAGACGAACGCGGAGTTCGAGGAAGCGCAGGCGGCGGAAATGATGCGGCCGTGCTCCTTGTCGCAGGTGCGGAGGGCGCGTTCGAGCAGCATGTCGCAGGTGCAGCGGTGCGCCGGATTGTCGATGTATTCGATCTCGCCGACGGTGCTGGCGAGGAAGAGCTCGGAATCACGCGGCATGCGTTTCGCGGTCGGCGCGAGGTAATTGAGGAAGAATCCGGGGATCTCCTCGGTGCCGTTGACCTCGGCTCCGGGCGCCATCGCGGCGAGCGACGTGCTGAACTTTTCGTTGTGGAACCGCGAGCAGTCGGAGAAGGCCGCCCGGTTCTCCAGGAGGCCGTTCCAGCACGGCTCCACGCCGGGCCCGAACGCGGTGTAGAGGTCGCAGTCGACGATCACTGGGGTGCGGTCATCCATGATGGTACTCCCCCTTTCTCCAACGGTTCAGGAATTCCTCCCAGAAGCGCGGGATATGCCACACGGGCGTGAAGTCGCGGGCGTCGATGAAGACCTGGGTGGTGCAGCCGGATGCGGCGAGACGGCCGTCCCCGAGATGCACGCTGTATTCGATGTTGATGCGCGGGGCCTCGGTCCACACGATGGCGGCCGTGGTCTGAAACACCGCGTCGCAGCGGAGCGGGATGCGGTAATCGTAGCGGTCCGTATAGAAGAGCGCCGAGACGTGTTCCTCCTCGAGCCGGTCGTTGTCGAACCCGCAGCGGTGCGAGAGCTCGGTGTAGGCCGCTTCGAAAAACTTGGAGTAATTGCCGTGCCAGGCGATCCCGAGCGGATCGGATTCGCTGAACTGGAGCCGCCTGGTGACCGAGACTTCGATCGGGGGCGGGTCTCCCGGAGAACGTTCGAAATAGTGCTGGAACTCGTGTCGTCTCATGATTCGCTTTCTTTGTCCGCGAAGATCAGCTTGACCGCGGAAACGCGTCCTCCGTCGCCGTTCACGAACGAAGCGTTCGCGGCCCATGTGCCCTCGGTCTCGCCCGGTTCAAGCGCGAGCGTGAGCGTGACCGGGAGGTCGGGGGTGATGAGGCGGAGATATTTCACGCGTTTGACTCCGGCGAGCCGGAGCGAACGTGCGAGACGGCGTTCGGCGAGGCGTCGCACGAAGGAGAGCTGCACGATGCCGGGCAGGATCGGGTTTCCGGGGAAGTGTCCGCGATAACCGGAGAATTCGCCGGGGACGGAAAATGTGCAGGAGCCTTCGCCGTTTTCGCCGGCCTGATCGAAGATGTTGTCAATTTCGTCCCAGATGGTCATGGCTGATTGTCCTCATATAATTCGGAGACCGACAGGATGAGCCGGTATCCGTGTTCGTGATTGTCATATACGATGATATCAGGAAATACTAACGTATCCTTTACTATATACCGGAAATACCAAGATTGCCAGTCGATACGTCCATTTTCTTTCAAGTATTTTTTGTTCATCAAGCACAAATCGGGTCCCCAGTATTCGCAAACGAGGGTTTCCGGACCGTTTTCCGAGGGTTCCTCGCGCACGATCCTGCACCCGTCTTTGACCTTTTCCGTCGCGCCGGGGAGTTTGCCGCGCCAAGGGTCGAGACCGCCGAAGATGTGGAAGAAATCCTGCAGGATGAACCCGGCCGCCTCCTTCTCGTGTCCGTCGAGGACGTCGAACGGGATGAACCAGAAATCGGCGAGTTCGTCGGCCGTTCCGGCGAGTTCGAAGAGCTTCCCGCCCGAGGGAGAGAACGCAGCCACGCGGAGTTCGCCGGATTCGTCGTAGGAGACCGCGCAGAGGGTGGCCTGGGAGAAGAACTTGTATTCGAACGTGACTTTGCCCTGGAACGCGAACGGCCGCATGGCCTGGCGCGGGGGCTGGACGGCGTCCTGGTATTCCGGCCAGACCGTCTCCTCAAGCGGGGGGATCGGGTCGTATTCGTAGGGCAGGCTGCTGCAGGCGGCGAGGAACGCCGGGAG
>JAFYBD010000251.1 GCA_017540385.1 Lentisphaeria bacterium | reverse complement strand
CCGCCTGCACCGCCGGCTCCGCCGGGCTGGACCTGCTGACCGGCTCCACGGTTGCCGCGACCGCCCTGGCCGCCGCGACCGCCGCCGCCCTGTCCCTGTGCAAATGCCACACTGCCGGTGAGGGCGAGCGCCAGAATCGCAACTGTCATTTTGTTCATGATTCGTTCCTTTCAAGTTGTTTGGGTTTGATCGTGATGCGCTGCATCAAATAAAATGAGTCTCGTTCACGGTAAGAACGCGAAATTTCTCCCGATTCCACACGAAAACCGCAAATTTTCCGAAAAAAAGTCCCCTGCCCCGTTCAGGACTTCGTCCCGGCCGGGGGTGTCGCACGCTCCACGGAAAGCGCCTTCTTCGGGCAGCGTTCCGCACAGCGGCGGCAGAGCATGCAGTCGGGGTCGCGGAACACACCGTCCCGCGCTTTCCCGGGCGGGAAGAACCCGAACGGGCACGCTTTCGCGCAGAGCCCGCACTTCACGCACGAATCGGCCACGCGGATGCCGCTGCGGCCCGGGCGGATCACCTTGTAAATCTTTCCCATCGGGCAGACCGAACACCAGAAGTAGCGGTTGAAGACAAGCCAGCCGACGAGCCCGACCACCGTCGTGACGACGATCATGATGTAGAACACCATCCCCCAGCTCCGGATCGAGTTCGGCCGCAGCCAGAACACGAGCCCGGCGAGCAGGACGATCATCACAACGATCGACATCCGGCGCGCCAGCAGCCCGGCAGGGAGCTTCCGCCCCGTGTCCGGCAGGAACGAATAGAACGACCCGCGCGGGCAGAAGTTGCCGCAGCCGTGCCGTCCGCCGTGACGGATCGCTCCGTAAAGCCCGACCACTACGTTCAGAAACATGCAGTACGCGAGGTAGGGATAACGCCAGCCGAACGCCAGCAGGATCACGAACGCCAGCGCCCCGACCGGGCGTATCCAGGCAGTCAATTTCGGGTTCTTCATGTCAGGTTCACCTCGTGGTTGTCCAGTTTAGAAAACGAGTTCAATTGAGTTCGATCCCCATCTTCTCGGCCATGCAACTCAGGCTCTTCTCGTACTGGCGGCGGTCGATGGCTCCGTGCGACAGGAACGTGTCGAGCAGGTCTTTCTGCTTGTTGAAGAGAGCGCGCTTCCGTTCGTCCGGCGGCATGTCCCTCCAGTCGGTCCCGGGTACGCTTTTGAGGTCGAAATGATTCATAAATGCTTCCTCTTTCGAGGTCATGGGTCACGGTCTCGCCGATTGGTGTATCGGCTTGAATATACACCCGCTTGTCCGCGAAATCAAGACGGATCGAACACTTTTTCCGTGTTTGTTTCCCCGCTCCGTTTTTTCAAACGGAGAAAGATGTCACAATCGGATGAAAAATAGGGAAAAACGTTTGCATTTCGCGGATTTGCGTGTTATATTTCGGTGGAAAACAATAATTGTAACGCGCACGCGAACGGATGCGACCTCATTTTGAACGAACGGACGCCGACCGCCATGCGCATCAGCCTCAGTCAACAGGAGCCAGGCCATGAACCAGAACCGACCCGACCACGAAACCACGCCCCGCATTGTGACACTCGACTTCAACGGCGGCAGCCGCGTCTACCGTAACCGTGAGCTGGGGATGAACATCCCCGTTCAACTCGCGCCGAGCGGAATCTCCGCTGACCGCGCCCATGCCCTCGCGGCTGCGCTGAACCGTGACTTAGCCGGTTCCTCAGTTCAATTCGAGGTCGGGACCGCCTCCTCCGGAAACGCTTCCGCGGTCCGCATCGGCCGCACGGACGATTTCGACCGGTACGGAGCGTTTCTGGGGCTGGCCGAGGGGATCGGTTCGGGTGACGCCTTCGTGCTGCTGGACGATTCCTCCAGCGACGCCGAACTCGCCGCGGTGATCCGTCACGAGGCCGGGCACATTCTGGGCACGCTCGACCATGGCGGCGCGGGCCTCGCACGGTATGCGTGGAAACATGAGCAAACCGATTATTTCGGGGCCTATGCTTCTTATGAAAACCCGTCGGAATGGCGTCGTTATCTGAAGAGGAAAACGACCATCACGGTCACATACAAGTATCTTTCCGTCCCATCCGATCTTGATGACGTCACACTGTCATACCATACGAACGGCACGGAGGTAACCGACACGTACAGCTCCTACGGGAAACAATACAACGAGAATTCGCAGTCCTATGTGTTTCCCAGCGCTCCCGCTACGGAGTATGTCAATGAAACATCGGTCAGAGAGGCATATCGCGACGGATCGGGGCTCAGCGTCGTCAATTTGCAGGTCCTCGGCTGCAACGTCTCGGGATGCTCGGCGAGCGATACCCTGTATGTGGGTGAATCGTTCGATTCCGACTATAAAGGTATCCATGACGACTGGTGGAATCTGAACGGGGGCGATTCCTCGACGCAGAACAACTTCACATATCACCGGGGAAGCGCCACCGGATGCGAGGCCGGCCGCCTCGCCGTCGGCGGCTACGGCACCGCCCGCCAATGTCTGGCAACTTCCCTTTTCGTCTCGGGGACCCTCAGTTCCACCTCGATCACTTCCCGCCTGGGAGAAATCAATTATACGCAGGAACTGCATCAGGGTCTTGCGGAAAACTGCATCGTCACCGGCGGCACGCTGTCCGTGGAACCGGGCGGCATCGCCAGGGACATCGTCGTCAGGTCGGGCAAGGTCGACATCGGCATGGATCGTTTTTATCTGTCCGTGAGCTTTACGGACGATGAGAGGAAACAGCATCTTCAGGAGTACGGGAATGCCCAGGCAAGCAGCCTGATCGTCGAGGACGGCAGCGTGACAGTGCGCGTCGGCGGCGAGCTGCACGGCGCCACGATCGACGGCGGACTGACCGCCACGGCCGGCGCCGTGCTGGGCGGCGTCATCACGTGCAAATCCGTCGATCTGAGCAACGTCGCGCCGCAGACCAACATCACGGTCAAGATTGACCTGCACGACTATGCCGTCGCGAGCTACTCGGAGAGAGTGGGCGACACGGTCGTTTACTACTATGCAAACTACACCACGAAAACGGTCGATTTCAACACCTGGAAAGTGCTTTCCACGGGCACGTTCGACAACAAGGACGGCCGGTTCAACATG
>JAFYBD010000250.1 GCA_017540385.1 Lentisphaeria bacterium | reverse complement strand
GGATGCTCATATGATGCTTCAGCTCGGCGAAGTTCTCGGGGCCGGTGGCGAGGAGCGCCACGCCTGCGCCGGGGAACGTGATCTTGGAAGTCGAGAAGAAGTAGTAGACGCGTTCCGGGTTGCCCGCGGCGTCCGCGCTGGCGAAGATGTCCTTCAGTTGGCGTTCCTCGTAGATGTGGTGCACGCCGTAGGCATTGTCCCAGAAGATGCGGAAATCGGGGGCGGCCTTCATGGCGGCGAGCCGGTCGACGGTCTCGTCGGAATAGCACACGCCCTGCGGATTGGAGTACAGCGGGACGCACCAGATGCCCTTGATGGCGTCGTCGGAGGCGGCGAGGCGTTCGACGAGGTCCATGTCCGGGCCGTTCTCGGTCATCGGGACGGGGATCATCTCGATCCCGAGGTCCTCGCAGATGGCGAAATGGCGGTCGTAGCCGGGGCACGGGCAGAGGAATTTGACCTTCGGGAGACGGCCCCAGGGGGTGTGGCCGTGCGTGCCGAAGACCCAGTGGCGGACCATCGTGTCGTACATCATGTTCAGGCTGGAGTTGCCGCCGATCATGAGGCGTTCGCGCGGGATGCCGAGGAGGTCGGAGAAGAGTTTGCGGGCCTCGTGGATGCCTTCGAGGCAGCCGTAGTTGCGGGCGTCGATGCCGCCCTCGACCATGTATCCGTCGAGACGGTCCAGGATGCCGTTCGTCAGGTCCAGCTGACTGCCCGACGGCTTGCCGCGGGACATGTCGAGCTTGAGGTTGCGGGCGCAATATTCACGGTACCGGTGTTCCAGGTCTTTCTGAAGTTCCCGCAGCCGTTCCACGGGCATTTCACAATAATTGTCCATCTCTCGGACTAGGTCCTCTGCTGGTTCGAATCGTATTCAAAATAAAGCCCGTTAATATACAGCCGTTTCCGCGTTTTTTCAAATCGTTTGCCCGAAAAATGCGCGATTTTCCGAGGGAAAGCGGGGAAGAAAAGGACGAATCGGGGCGCATCGGTCACGCCGTCGGAAGCGTCTCCAGCACGTCCTCGACCTTGATCGCCTTCATGCACGCCCGGGTCCCGAGCGGGCAGACGTGCTTGAAACACGGCGAACACGGTTCCTTGCGGTACAGGACCCGCCATTGTTTCGAGAGCGGGGCGGTCGCAGCCATGTCGGTGGACCCGAACACGGCGGTGCCGGACGTGCCGCAGGCGGCGCAGAGGTGCATGATGCCGCTGTCGTTCGCGACGCAGTGGGCGGCAGACTGCAGGATGAACATGAGGGCGTGGAGCGAAGTCTTTCCGGCGAGGTCGAGCGTCAGGGCCGGGTCGAGGCCGTCGGCGCAGGTCTCGCAGATCGGGGCCTCCTTCTTCGACCCCAGCAGGATCACGGAGCCGCCGCGCGTCTTCTGCCAGTGTTCGGCCACGGCGTGGAACGACGCGGCGTCCCAGCGTTTGGCGTCACCGAACGCCGCGCCCGGAGCGACCGCCAGGACGGGGCCCGACGGGAACGGTCGTCCGAACGCCTCTTCGAACCGCGCCGCGTCGAAATCGGGATGCAGGGGCGGCATGGAAACGCCGTCCCAGTCGTCGATCTCCAGGCGCTTGGCGACTTCCAGGCAGCGCAGGGCCTGATGGGGCGGATTCAGCGCGCCGGAGACGCGTTTCGGGAAATGCAGGGGCTCGCGGAGCAGGATGGAGCGTCCTCGTGCGGCAGCACCGAAGAGCGGTTTCACGCCCAGACGGCGCATCACAACGGCGTCGCGGAGCGAGTTGTTGAAGAGGACGCCCGCGCCGAAATGACGGTGCACGAGCGGCACGAGTTCTTTGTTCGTCGGGAAAGCGTGCGGATCGGCGACGGGGACGATCTCGTCGACGGTCTCGCTCAGCGCGTCCAGGACCGGGGCGAGGGACGCGGGGCAGATGACCGAGAGCGCGCAGTATTCCGGCAGGAGCCGTTTCAGGAGCATGAGGGCCGGGAACGTCATCACGAGGTCGCCCAGCCAGTTCGGGGAACGGACCAGCAGACCGTCGCGCCACTCTTTGTAGGTCAGTTTCATGTCAGGCCTCCTTTCCGGCCGCAGGAGCGAGCGGTTCCGCCGGGACGTCCGGCCCGCCCTCGAGGACCACGAACGCCGTGGCGAGTTCGCGTTCGTGGCTGATGGAGACGTGGATCCGGGCGACGCCGAGACGGCGTGCGGTCTCCTCGGTCGCACCGAGCAGACGGATGAAGGGTTTGCCTCGGTCGTCGGACAGGACCTCGATCTCGACGAACGCGCAGTCGGCGCACATGCCTGTGCCGAGGGCCTTGCTGAACGCCTCCTTGGCGGCCCAGCGTCCCGCGATGAACTCCTTCGGGTCCTTGAAGGCTGCCATGCGCTCGAGTTCGGCGGGCGTGAGGATGTTTTTCACGAAATGGTGCCCGTGCTTGGCGTAGATGGAGCCGACGCGGACGCAGTCGGCGATGTCCGTCCCGATTCCCAGAATCATTCCACTTCTCCTTCGTCGAGTTTGCTCAGATAACTGATGCGGTTCGAATTATGCTCATGGGCGCGGTAGCTGTAGTAGCCGAACCTGGTGACGATCACATGGTCCAGCATCTTGATCCCGAGGGGCAGGAGCGCCTGCGTGACGGAATGGGTGATGGCGTCGTCCTCCTGGGACGGACCGCAGTGTCCGCCGGGATGGTTGTGGCAGATCACCACGGAGGTTGCGCCGCAGAGGAGCGCCTTCCTCGCGATTTCGGAGGGATAGACGGAGACCGCGTCGGTCGAGCCCGTGCCCGGGGAGTCGCAATAGATCAGCCTGTTCTGGTTGTTCAGGTAGAAAATAAGCGAGACTTCATAGTTTTTGTCCCCGAGCCGGGTCCTGGCGTAGGATGCGAAATGCTCCGGGGAATTCAGCAGCGGCAGCGACTCCATCTTCCGCGTGAGATACCGGACGTTCGCCACGCGGATCAGCTTCAGCAGCGTGGCTGTGTTCTGCCCGAGCCCGGGGATGGTCGCCAGCTCTTCGGGCGAAGCGTCCAGCACGCCGGGGAACGAATGGAACCGCGCGAGCAGTTCCTTGGCGAGCGGCTTCACGTCCCGGCGCGGGATGGCGTAGGTCAGGACGAGCTCCAGCAGCTCGTAGTCGGGGAGCGTGTCGCACTCGGCGGAGTCGAACTTCTCCCGGAGTCTCCGGCGGTGTCCCAGCCGGTCTTCCCGGTTCATGTCGTTCATGACGCCCTCCTGAACACGGTGACGGATTCGAAATGGGCGGTGCCGGGGAACATGTCGAGCATCCCGGCGGTCGCGGCGCGGTAGCCGTACTGCGCGAGCAGGTCGGCGTCGCGGCGGAGGGTGTCAGGGGCGCAGGAGACGTAAAGGATGGACTCCGGGGCGAATCGGCCGATTTCGTGCAGCAGGGAGGCCGCCATGCCGGTCCTCGGGGGATCCGCGAGGACGCAGCAGCGCCGGGGATCGCAGCCGTCGGAAAGCGTCGCGAACGCCCTCGCGGCGTCGGCGGCCATGAAGGTGCAGCGGGCGGAAACACCGTGCGCGGCGGCGTTCGCCTCCGCGGCTTCGATCGCGCCACGGTCGAGTTCGACGGCGCGTGCGGTCAATTCGGGGACGGCTTCTGCCGCCAGGACGGAGAAGACGCCGACCCCGCAGTACAGCTCCAGGAGCATGCCCGGAGCGAGGGATTTTAAAAGGTCGATCACGCGTCCCGCCAGGACCGGAGCCATGTCCGTATTCACCTGGAAGAACGACGTCTTCGGCACGCGGAACTCCCCGAATCCGCCGAGGGTCTCCGTCAGATACGGCACGCGGACCCATGCGGAGGTGCCGGAATCCAGCGCGCCGTCACGGTCGGTGCGGCGGAACGTGCGTTTGCGTCCGTCCGCGGAGGGTTTGGCGGAGGCGAGGAGCGCGCGGAGATCGTCGTGCCCGAGCAGGCAGTCCGGGACGGGCACGGCGGTCTGATTG